>JAWOHC010000323.1:0-7131 GCA_046496275.1 Gillisia sp. | reverse complement strand
GCAAAATAAAATTACAAAAATTAACTGGAAGCTATTTCCAGAAGTGTTTCATAAACCAAATGTGTTGGTAATCCAACCACATTAAAATAACTTCCCTCAACCCTGGTAATACCAATAAGCCCTATCCATTCCTGAATCCCGTATGCTCCGGCCTTATCCAGGGGGTGGTAATTTAGAATGTAGTAATCGATCTCATCTTTTGTCAATTCCTTAAAAGTAACCCTGGTGGTAGCGTTCACCGTTTTTTGCTTTTTCCTGGTAGTAAAAGTTACCGAAGTGATCACTTCATGAGTTTTTCCGGAGAGCGATTCCAACATTTTAAATGCTTCAGAAGTAGTTCCCGGCTTCCCTAAAGCGGTATTATTATGCCAAACGATGGTGTCGCTGGTGATAAGGATCTCGCGATCTTTTAAATCTTTCAGAAAAACTTTTGCTTTAAGTTCTGCCAGATAATCTGTTATTTCCGTAGATTTTAGACCTTCCGGGTATACTTCCCGAACAGATTTATGGTTTACTATAAAAGGAATCCCCAGTTCCTTTAAAAACTGATGTCTTCTTGGGGAACCTGAAGCAAGAATGATATGATGATCTTTTAAAATTTCCTTTAACATAGCTTTAGAGTAAAATAAATTGATAAAATCCAATTGAAAGCAATCCTGTAAGCATAATTACTTTTAAAATACCACTCAGGTGGGAAAACTGCTTTTTTGTTTTGGCTGAAAGCAGTTGACTTAGAAAATAGAGTAGTGGTGCAACAATCAATAAAAGCGCATAAAGTACGGCATAGCTATTTTCAAAAAGATAATCGTAGATATAAAAAATGATAAGTATCAACGGAATTAATCCTATTAGAAATATAATTTTATTGGTTCGTTCTTTTCCCAACGAGATCGTGAGGGAGTTTCTCCCGGAATTATAATCTCCGTTCATATCCTGTTGATCTTTTATCATTTCCCGCAGCCAGTTTATCAAAAATGCAAACAAGGCATAATCCAAAAGTATTGAAAAAATGATGGATTGCGTGAGTTTGTTAGCAGGAGTTATAGCGGGCAAGAGATCAAATAACCCCATGATTATAATAACCATCGCCACCAGGCTGCTTATCACTAAATTCCCAATGATTATTACATTTTTCAGATAGGTTGCATAAAGATATAACAAGGCTGAAATAATAATGAAAATGGCAGAAAATCCAGGTCTGCCAATTAAATTGGATAAATAGAACCCAATTCCCACTCCAAGGATGGTTAATGAAATATAAGCCGTTAATGCCGTTTTTTCTGAAATAAACTTCCCAAGAACCTGTTTTTCCGGGCGATTAATCCTGTCGGTTTCCAAATCATAAACATCGTTTATAATATTTCCTGCCGCTGCTATGCAAACTGTAGCCAGGCATAAAAGAAAAAATCCGAAATCGCTTAGGGTGATTGCAATTCCAAAAGGTTCAAACAAGGCATATTTAATTAAAACCTGAGTCAATATAATGAGCAATAAATTTTTATATCGAACCAGTTTTAGAATTGGTAGCAGCATAGAATTTTGTGTTATTCTGAAACAAATTTTATACCTATCAGGGAAATTATAAGGGTGGTGAGAAAAAACAACCTCCAGAAATGTGCGGGCTCCTTAAAAACAAAGATTCCCAAAAGTACTGTTCCTACTGCTCCAATCCCGGTCCAAACCGCATAAGCGGTTCCAATGGGAAGGGTTTGGGTTGCCTTATAAAGAAAAGCCATGCTTAAAGTAAGGGAAATAAGAAACCCCAAGAGCCACCAAAGAGCGGTATTCCCTGAAGAGAATTTAGCTTTTCCAAGACAAAAAGCAAAGCCAATTTCAAATAGTCCTGCAATTACAAGGAATATCCAGTTCATAAGGCGTCATGATTTTGCATCCATTTTCCCTGAACTTTCAGCACCTGTTCTATCACATCACGCACACATCCTTTTCCGCCCTTTTTATGGGATATATAGCGACTTATAGCTTTGATTTCCGGAACTGCGTCCTGAGGGCAGCAAGGCATCCCTACCATTTTCATCGCATAAAGATCCGGAATGTCATCCCCCATGTACACCACATTTTCAGGATTGATTTCATAAACATCAAAAAACTCATCCAGTTTCTCAACTTTATCCTGAATTCCCAGGAAAATATTGGTGATTCCAAGATCTCTAAGTCTTTTGCGAACCCCTTCATTTTTTCCGCCGGAAATAATACAAACGTTGTATCCTGCGAGTTGGGCTGTTTTTAAAGCGTATCCGTCCTTAATGTTCATTGTTCTTAGCAATTCACCCTGGGTGCTTATTTGTATGGAACCATTGGTAAGCACACCATCTACGTCAAATATGAAGGTGTCTATGTGGTTTAAATATTCTTTATAATTCTTTTCCATGAAGGTTTTGAATTGAGCTTGTTAAAATTTGATATATTTTTTGTTGTTCCGAATTTAAAAGCGGTAAATGTGAATGTATTACATCGTTATCATTTCGCACTGCCGGCCCTGTTTGAGCTTCTTTAGGACTCATGCTTTCAATTTTTAAGGCGGTTTCCTGGATAAGCGGATGTAAAATTTCAAAAGGGATTCCATTTTCCCTGCAAATTGCTTCCCCTTGGGTATAAAGATAATTCACGAAATTGCTTACAAATACGGCAGCAACATGAAGCGATTTGCGTTGTGCAGATGAGATATGAAAAACCTTATCTGAAATACTTCGTGCTAATTGCTCCAGCAATTCAAGATCGGGTTTGTTTTTGGTTTCTATACAAATCGGGACATTTTTAAAATCCACGGTTTTGTTTTTGGAAAAGGTTTGCAACGGGTAAAAAACCCCTGCGTGTTCAAAATCCTGAAATACAGTTACAGGAACCGCACCCGAGGTGTGAAGCATAAGCGCTTCAGGATTTTTAATTTTAGATGCAATTTCGCCAATAACATCATCTTTTACGGCAATCAGGTAAATATCTGCCGGAAAAACTTCAGAGAATTTAGTGGTGGTTGGAATGTTATCTTTAAAAGTGTTCAGGCTTTCAGCGCTATGATTGTAGACCTGAATGACCTTAAAATTTTCCGAATTGGAAAAAGCCTTGAAAAGGTGGAAAGCTACCTTCCCGGTTCCAAAAAGTACGATGCTCTTCATTTTGCTAAATTACCAAAAATTCCGGGTTTAAAATTAACAATGGTTTTTTAGTAATTCATTATGTTTTGCAAGGTCTAAGTGGTTAAAAATAGTTAAATTTGCATTCTTTTAAAGTAGTCTTAAATGCAAAATAAAATAGCGTCTGTTATATTCTCAACCCGGATTATGGCAGTCTTGTTCATTGTATTCTCCATAGCAATGGGTTTGGGGACCTTCATAGAAAGTTTTTATACGATTGAAACCGCAAAGGTCATGATCTATAATGCCTGGTGGTTTGAAGGAATCATGTTGTTTTTCGTAATAAACTTCGCAGGGAATATTTACCGGTATAAACTTCATAAACGGGATAAATGGTCTTCCCTCTTAATTCATCTTTCTTTTGTTCTTATTCTTGTGGGTGCTTTTGTAACCCGCTATATCAGTTATGAGGGGATTATGTCTATTCGTGAAGGAGAAGTATCCAATACCTTTCTTTCAGATGAAACTTATCTTACCGCTTATATAGACGGGGAGATCGATGGGGAGCCTAGAAGAAGGGTGATCGAAAAACAGGTTCTTCTGGCTCCAGAAACAGAAAATGATGAAAGTATAAATACCGATTTTAATGGGCAACCTGTAAAAATTGAAGTTGTTAATTTTATTCACGGAGCAAAAGAGGGTCTTATTTTAAGCGAATCCGGGGATAATTATCTTCAAATTGTAGAAGGCGGGGATGGAGTCCGTAAAGAGTATTATTTAAAGGAAGGGCAAGTGGCCAATATCCGTAACATCCTTTTTGCACTCAATGTTCAAACCGATGGTGCCGTGAATATTACCGCAGATGAAGCCGAAGGAACCTATAAAATCAATACTCCTTTTGAAGGAACTTTTTTACGAATGTCAGACCAGTTGGAAGGGGAAGTGATTTCCGACACTACCCAAACCCTGATGTTACGATCCTTGTATAATTTAGGCGGAATGCAGTTCGTGCTTCCACAGCCTTTAACACGTGGAACGTATGATATTATTCCTTCAGAAGAAGGGGATCAAAGCGCGACTGATGCAGTAACCCTAAGAGTTACTTCCGGAGGGGAGTCTAAAACCTTGAGCATGCTGGGCAGTAAAGGCTATGTGAATGCGCCAAAAAGTGTTAGTGTTGGAGGACTAGACCTATTTGTTAATTATGGCTCCAAGGAGAGAGAATTGCCGTTTTCCATTAAATTAATTGATTTTATAGCCGAAAAATTCCCTGGGACAGAAAGCAATCCAACACCAAGCTATGCATCTTTTAAAAGCAAGGTGGAAGTCATTGAAGAGGATGGAAATTCCTTTCCATATGAGATCTTTATGAATAATGTTTTGGATAAAGATGGCTTCAGGTTTTTTCAGGCATCTTTTGATGCCGATGAAAAAGGGACTGTTTTGTCTGTTAATCATGATTTTTGGGGAACCTGGATTACTTACATAGGCTATTTCCTTTTATATCTTGGTTTGATGCTTATTTTATTTGATAAAGGAAGTCGATTTGGAAAACTAAAAGAAATGCTGGAGAGGGTTAAGGAAAAAAAGGCAAAATTAAGTATCCTGTTGGTTTTGTTTATGTTGGGCGGGACAGGATTTGCCCAGGAAGATCAGGAACAGGATCAGGGCCACCTAAAAGCCAATAAAGAACAGGTAGATTCCATATTACGAAGCAATATGGTTGATGCTGAACATGCAGCAAAATTTGGAAAACTGGTTATCCAGGATGCAGGAGGAAGGATGAAACCGGCGAATACATTTTCTTCTGAATTGCTCAGGAAACTCAGTAAAAAGGATAGTTACGAAGGTTATAATGCAGATCAAATTCTGGTTTCAATGACGGAGAACCCTGCGCTATGGTACAACATCCCCTTTATTTACGTGAAACCCAACAACGATAGTATCAGGCACATCACCGGCGTTTCTGAAGATCAGAAGTACCTGGCGATGACAGATTTCTTTGACAATACAGGCGTTTACAAATTATCGCCTTATCTGGAAAAAGCCTATCAGGCAGCCGTTCCGGATCAATTTCAGAAGGATTTTATAGAAACCGACAGGAAAGTGAATCTTTTGTTTAATGCACTGCAGGGTAATGTACTTCGGATTTTCCCTATTCCGGGAGATGAAAACAATAAATGGGTTTCTTATCCTGAAGTTCCAGAAGCGAACTTTAAGGGAATGGACTCTGTTTATGCAAAGCAAATCCTTCCAATTTATATGAGCTTGCTTCAGGAAGCAAGAACTTCGGGAGATTATGCGCAGGCTACTGAATTGCTTGAAAGCATCAAAGGTTTCCAGAAAAAATTTGGGGGGGAAGTAATGCCTTCAGACCGAAAAATAGAGGCGGAGGTACTTTATAACAAATACGATATATTCAAGAACCTGTATATTTGGTATATGTTGGCTGGTTTGCTTATGATGGTATTTGTGATCATACAAATCTTTAAAGATTCCAAGCCCATTGAAATTCTTATAAAAATAAGCGCCGTTTCAATTTTGCTGATGTTTATAGCGCATACGCTGGGACTTGCTGCCAGATGGTATATATCCGGACATGCACCCTGGAGTGATGCCTATGAATCCATGATCTATGTTGCATGGGCTACCATGTTCTTTGGTCTTGCCTTTGGGAGAAAAAGTGATCTAACCATTGCCTCAACTTCATTTGTTACAGCGATGATTCTAATGATAGCTCACTGGAACTGGATGGATCCCTCAATAGCCAATCTTGTACCTGTGTTGGATTCGTACTGGTTGATGATCCATGTATCCGTAATTGTTGGTAGTTACGGGCCATTTACACTGGGATTGATTCTGGGAATAGTTTCATTGTTATTGATGATTATGACCACAGAAAAGAATAAGGTTAAAATGGATTTGAATATCAAGGAAATCACTATAATTACAGAAATGGCTCTTACCGTTGGATTGGTAATGTTAACCATTGGGAATTTCCTTGGAGGTCAATGGGCCAATGAAAGTTGGGGACGTTACTGGGGATGGGATCCAAAGGAAACCTGGGCTCTTATAAGCATTATGATATATGCCTTTGTAATTCATATGCGTTTGGTTCCCGGATTGCGCAGCAGGTGGTTCTTTAACCTTATGGCTATTGTAGCTTTTGCCAGCATTGTAATGACGTACTTTGGCGTGAACTTTTATCTTGCAGGATTGCATTCCTATGCAAGCGGGGATAAAGTGATCACCCCTACATTTATCTATTATTCTATTGCGGTAGTTGCTGTTCTTGGAGCTCTATCCTATTGGAAATTTCAAAAATACTATAGTAAGGGATCCAAAAGCGGTTCCAAATAAATATTTTGATAGTATAATCAATAAAAAAATCCTGCTGATTCAGCAGGATTTTTTTATTGATTCCTTTGCTACGTATTATTTCAATCCGCCAACCATATCTTTTGGTTTTACCCACTCCTCAAATTCTTCAGGAGTTACATACCCAAGATTAACAGCTTCTTCTTTTAAAGTAGTTCCGTTTTTATGGGCAGTATTGGCGATTTCTGCAGCTTTGTAATAGCCTATTTTAGTATTTAATGCCGTAACAAGCATGAGCGAATTATCCAGTAGCTCTTTTATTCTTTTGTGATTGGGTTCAATTCCGCTGGCGCAATGTTCTTCAAAAGAAGTACAGGCATCACCGAGAAGTTGTGCGCTTTGAAGAAAATTAGCGGCCATTAAAGGTTTGAAGACATTAAGCTCAAAATGGCCCTGCATTCCGCCAACGCTTATAGCAACATCATTCCCCATTACCTGCGCACAAACCATTGTTAAGGCTTCACATTGAGTAGGATTCACTTTGCCTGGCATAATCGAGGAACCAGGTTCATTTGCCGGAATATTGATTTCCCCAATCCCACTTCGTGGTCCGGAAGAAAGCATTCTAATGTCGTTGGCAATTTTATTTAAAGAAACTGCCAGTTGTTTTAGTGCTCCGTGAGATTCCACAAAAGCATCGTGGGCAGCAAGTGCCTCAAAC
>JAWOHC010000297.1:0-6519 GCA_046496275.1 Gillisia sp. | reverse complement strand
TTTTGAGGGAGAAGAGCTGTGCGTGAGAAGGATTTTTTTATTCTTTTAAAGGTGTCATAAAATTGTTAAAGCAAAAAAACCTCTTTATTATGCCAAATTAAAGATTCTTGTGAAGGATAGAATTTTTCATTTTCCGGTAAAATTATTTGCCGACCTTCAAATTGTGAAATTGTGAAATTTGATTCCTCTTTAGTAATTGTAGGAGAAACTCTCACAACAAAATTTGAATTAATAGTTATGAGCCCTCTATCAAAGGCGCGATGTAAAGTAGGTGAAAGAGTTATTCCATTGGTTACGGTGTCATCGTTAGATATGCTAAAAGGATAGATATGACAAGCATCTATCATTTGTATGTTATGAGTTGATTCTACTTTCATTCCCGTGATGCTACAGGTATAGTTATAAACTTTAGGAATGGTTTTTTTAAACAAACTTCCTCTCACAAAAATTTCTTCTTCAAATTCGTCCTCCTGCAAGATTTCTTTTAAATTTTGCATATGATTAAGATAAGCTTCCTTGGGTTCATTCAATATTTCATTCTCAATTCTTACCTCTTCATAATTTATAATTGGTCTTTGATAAACATTCTTAAAATCAGGAAAATAATTTTCTAAAATAAGTTGTTCAAACCACATCTGGTTAATTGGATCTTGAAGTAAAAAGAATAAATCTTTATCGATTTCAGCAAAAGCTATTGAATCACGCAAACTTTTAAAACTTTTGATACTCTTAGAACTGGTGGTTACTATTTCCTTTCCTGGCTTTGCTACCAAATACCAAAAGGGTTCTGATCTTAGATGAAAAAAAGGAAGGGAAAAGTTATTTGTATGATTAGTATCAACTAGCATTTTCCAGTTTTGTCTGAATGACAGTAAAAGATCTGATGAAATAAATATTCTATTTGTAGTAATAATCCTTTTTGAAATAAGTTGAATTATAGAGAGTAGCAAGATAGGTTTATGAGGTGCCCTTCCTAAACCTTTATTAAAACCGCGGTTTAATTTTTTAAAATAGTTCGAATATTTAAATATTAATTCTTCTGACATAATTTAACCTACAGCTAATTTCTGGCTCTCTTTTAAAATGTAGGAAGGCATCGGTTCGTGCAGTTTCCATTCTACATTCATAGGTTTTGAGCCGTTTGACTTCATAAAATCTGCCTCCCCCAAAAAGGTATAAGACATAGTAAAGCCGAATTCATCTACATTTTGTTCCCTCACGAAAAGTATGATTTTTTTACCATTTTCCCTGTGATTAATATAGGATGCACCTTTTATGGAGTTGGGAGCTGTACTGTTTTGAGATTGCCAGTGAAATAGAATTTTATTCAAAGCAAAATCATCATACATAGTTGTAGGTGAATATTCTTTTTCAGTTTTTTTAAGAGTGATGAATAAAGCCTCTGCATCCAAATTTTTATTATTAGCTACTCCTTCACGATTAGAAGATTTTTTATAAAAAGTACTTAAACCTAATGCCGCTAAAATCTCTTCCCTATTGTATCGACTATGAAGTTTTAGAGGGAATGTGAAACCCAGATCTACATCTTTTTCTACAAATTCTATTCTTTCAATTAAATGGTCTACATATTCTTTCACCTCTTCAAGCATATTTTTATTATCTCTCAAAGTGATCATGCTTGATTGAAGATTTTTAAATTTTAATTTCTCCCCTCCTTCCTGCCATACATCGTAGTGAAACATTAAAAGCATCATTTCCTCTTTTTTTGTCAAAAGACTTATATGGAAATTTTCTTTAATTAATTTCTGGATAAATTTGAGATAGCTTAAGGAATTACAATGTATCAATTTCTTTTGCATACAAGTAGTCAATTCTTTTTCCTGTGGTTCAGTAAAATCAGGAATAGCACCTGCATCTGCACATAACCTTTTCCAGCTTCCTTTTTTATATACTTGTCGAATATCCAGATGGTGAAATTCTAAAAAATTGTGCAAAGTAAGTGGAAGTGTAGAGTGGTGTTTGAAACTTTGAATTTTCTGAAGAAGTTGAGGTCTTCTAAATTCTGTGGCTTCCCGAATATTCCGAAGAATTACTTCTTTAGCCTTTTTCTCTAATACTATTGAACATCCTAGGGGTAAATGAGGAAATTCGTCCTCGATCTCTTTAATTATTGAGGTGTGGGTTTTACCGATAAGTGCCCTGAATTTATGTTCAAAATCGTAATCTGGATGAGCATTACCAACAAAATCAAGAACTGTCAAGCAATCCTTATTTTCAGCAAGACGGAGTCCTCTCCCTAATTGCTGTAAAAATATAGTTAGACTTTCTGTTGGCCTTAAAAAAAGAACAGTATCAATATCTGGGATATCAACCCCTTCATTAAATATGTCAACGACGAAGAGATAATTGATTTCTTTTTTAAGAATTTGATTTCTAACTATATCCCTAAAGGAGCTGTTGCTGCTAACTAAATAATCGGCTTTCAAACCTGCAAGTGTAAATTTTTCAGCCATATACTTGGCGTGCTCCTGACTTACACAAAAGCCCAGGGCTTGAACATCATTTATATCAGTTAAATAGTCTTCACAGTTCCTAATAATATCTGAAACACGACGATCATTCTCGGTGTATAGTTTGGTAAGTTCTTTAATTTCATATTTTCCTCTCCATTGAACATTGGACAAATCAACAGTATCAGAGAGTGCAAAATATTGAAAAGGACTAAGTAGTTTTCTATTTAAAGCTTCAGGAAGTCTAATCTCCGCTGCAATTTTATTATGAAAATCTTCAGCTATATCTCCACCATCCATTCTTTCAGGAGTTGCTGTTAAACCAAGTAGAATTTGCGGTTCAAATCTTTTGAGTATTGGGCGATAACTATCTGCCTTGATATGATGCACCTCATCAATTATGATATAATCAAAAAAATTCTCTGCTAAGTCAAGATTTTTTAATCTGCTATTTAAGGTTTGAACCGAAGCGAAAAGCTGGTTATATCTTTCTGGCTCATTTCCATCTACCCACAATTCTCCAAAATTGGCATCCTTTAGAACATGCTGAAAAGTAGCCTGTGCTTGGACCAATATTTCTTTGCGATGAGCTACAAATAAAAAGTTGGGATTAGATTTTTCATTTTTAAACCTTTTAAAATCAAATGCCGAGATGACAGTTTTTCCCGTACCAGTTGCGGCTACTAATAAATTTTGATGTCGGTTATGGATTTCTCTTTCGGCCTGCAATTTGGATAAAATCTCTTCCTGGTAGGGATATGGTTTTAAATCAAAAAAAGTACTTATTTTTCCTAAGCCAAAACTGCTTTGTCTTTTTAAAGCCTGGCTTAATTTTGTGCGATCCTTTCCATGAAGATAAGGTTCAAATTCCGGATCTTCCCAATAGGTTTCGAAGGTCTTTTGGAATTTGTCGATAATATGGCCAATTTCCTTTGTGGTTACTTTTAGATTCCATTCTAGTCCGTTAGTAAGTGCCGATCGAGAGAGGTTAGATGAGCCAATATATCCCGTGTGAAAGCCAGAATTCCGCAGAAATAAATAAGCTTTCGCGTGTAATCTTTCATGTTCAGAATTATATGAAACCTTTATTTCTGTATTGGAAAGTGAAGAGAGATATTCTATGGCCTTTACATCTGTAGCTCCCATATAGGAGGTAGTAATGATTTTTAATTTCCTACCACTTTGCGTAAACTCTTCAAGTTCCTTTTTAAAAATTCTAATACCGGAATATTTTATAAAAGAAACTAACCAGGAAATTTCATCTGAGGAAAGAATTTCTTTTCGAAGTTCGCTTTCTAAAGAAATTCCCACATTATTTCCTGTAAATAATTCACTCTGACTTAAACGTGTATATGGCGTAATTTCCTTTAAACGAGCTTCTAAATTTGAAAATGGAAAATCTAATTTGGAGAAAACAGCTTGTAAAATTCTTCCTTCACTTTCAATTAAATTATTTGAAAGTTCTACATTTTGAAGCTCTTTTACAAGTAGATTAATAATCTTATTGGATAACTCAATTTGCTTTAAAGGACGATCTTTTTCTTTAATTTCACTTAAAGCGTATTTAATTGTCTCGGCTAAATAAAGGCTTAAGTATTGAGAAGCTTCCTGCTTATCTAGAACTGTTTCACTGACATGAAACTTTTGAGAATCAATATCTTCAAGTTTATTAGAAACTAATTTGGTTATAAGTTGTTCGTAAAGCCCCGTTTCAAAACTCATTTATAATTTTGTATATAATGATTAACAATTGGTACATCTGCCTCTGCCCAATCCAGATCCTGCAGCTTTTCGATTGAAAGCCATAGAATTTGTAAATGCTCGAGTAGATCGATTTCAAATGTTTGCAGGGAACAGCGAAACGGGATCAATTCTAATTTGAGATTCGAATATATGTGAAAATTTGATGGTAACTGCTCCAGAACCTCAATTTCTACTCCCAGTTCCTCTTTTATCTCCCTTTTCAGGCAGGTTTCAAGGCTTTCATCGCCTTCCACTTTCCCGCCGGGAAATTCCCATTTAAGGGGAAGGTTCATTTTTTCACTGCGCTGCGCGCAAAGGACAAGACCATCCTTTTCTATGATTGCACAGGTGACCCTGGTAAATTCTTTATGTCTTAAAATAGCTTTGTATGTTTTGTATTAGCTATGCCAAGATACGTATTCCCTTCCCTGCTTTTTATGGAAAAACTTATAAGCCAGGAATTTCCTTACTGGACATTGTTGAGCTTACTCTAGATCAAATTCTTCTAAAGTATAAATCATAAAAAAAAACAGCCTGAAGGAAGTATAGAAAAACAAAAGAGCGTTATTTTTGCCTCGTGACCGGCCGAATTAGAAATAGCGCTCTTACCAAATTCTTTTGGGGATTTATGGGATTGTATCTCCTGAACATCAGCGTTGACCCTGCCGACCTCAATCCTGATCATATACCTGAGAATCTAAATCTTAATGAACAGGAAAGTATAGTTGAAATAATTGTCGAAAAGATCCTGGGATACGAGGATGCCATTGCAGAATATGACGATCACGAAAACGAAGACCACAATAAAAAGAATACTGTTAAAATAAACCTGCTGTTTTTGTACACTGCAGAGCGCAGCAATTCAGAACCAATTTCTGAAATCAGCAAACAAAAATATCAACGGTATAAAGCCTTGTTAACAAAAGGCCATTATCAAATAGACACTCCTCCACCCCTGATTTGATTTGTTTAGTTACTCCTTATCCGGATTGCAAAACAGCATCCGGGAAATTTTATAATCTTCATAAACAAATCGAAAATGAACATCAAGAACATATTGGTGCTGACAGTTATGTCAATATACTCCATACAAACTTATGCACAAATCAATGACGCTGTGAAGGACAGTCTTTACATTCAGGAAGTTGAATCTCCCAAAAAACCTGAAAAGGTACTTCATGCTGAACCGCTTTACGTGGATCTCATCCGGGATCTTGGAGCCAGAAAAGGGGAAAAGGAATGGAATATAGGCGTAGGCCTCACAGACAATTTGGAATTTGATTCCTATGAAACCCTTATCGAATATGAATGGGCACCTATCGATCGTTTAGGCCTGGAAATAGAACTTCCGTTTACATTTTATTCTCCCTTAAGCGGTACTCCACGGGATCTTGTGCCATCCAATAGTTTAAACAGCATAAAACTCGCCGCCCAGTGGACATTCTTCGTGAAACAGTCTATAGCCACCTCCATGGCAATTGGTTATATCAACGAATTTGAACTTTCAGATTTCAGAAATTTCGGAGATCCGTTTATTAAAGGGAATGTATATAACCCCTTCTTTGTTATCGCGAAACGCTGGGGGAATAATTTTCATTCCCTCGTCTATACAGGCCCGATGATTGAACAGAGTTTTTTAACCAACGAGTTTCATACGACTTACGACATCAATACCAGTTTTCACTACATGATTCCGGGTACGAGAAATTTTATAGGAGTGGAATTCAACAAGACCCTGGACAGCGGAGATTTTGACATGACCATGAGACCACAAATGCGGCTTGGGATAACCGAAAATCTTTTAATAGGTATAGTAGCCGGAATCCCGGTTAGCAGGGAAAATGAGCGGTTTAGCTCGTTCCTGAGACTTATTTGGGAGCCGGAGCATAAGGAGAAATAAATTAGTTCAAAGTTAAAAAGTTCAAAGTTATAAAAGTTGAAAGTTTGAAAGTTTGAAAGTTAAACCAACAATCCAACGAAGTCATTTCGAAATGAGCCCGCCATTGCGATCCCGATTTTTGGATCGGGAGAAGCAATCCGGCGATTGAGAAATTCCACGGAGTCATTTCGAAAGGAGCCTGTCATCGCGATCCCGATTTTCGGATCGGGAAAAGCAATCTGGCGATTGAGAAATCTCAAAGTAGTATAGTCATAACTCCCTTAAAACCTTCTACCTTCAAACATGTTATTTCTCATCGCTTTTTTCCGAAAATTTGACAAAAATCCTGTAAAAATCAATCCCTTCAGGCAAACAAATGTCAAGTTTAAACCGCTCGCTCGAAATGACAGTGAAAACCCACAGGCC
>JAWOHC010000211.1:0-10758 GCA_046496275.1 Gillisia sp. | reverse complement strand
TGGATTGATTGGCATCAGAAGGATCATAGTCTCTATTTGAGCTATATCCTTCAACATCAGTAAATATAGCACCCTCAGATAATACTTCGCCGTAAAGTGCAGCTTCTTCTGAAAATAATTTTTGGTAATAACCAAGCTCTGTGTCTTGGGTTGTGTATTGATTCTGCTGCTGCTGTTGTTGATAGACACGATTAGTCTCTCCATAAATCCCATCCCTTTCATACCCAGAATACTCGTAGGAGCCACAAGATGCCAACAAAAGAAAAGACACAGGAGCCATGAAAAAAAGTATCTTTTTTAAAATATTATTAGAAAGTTCCATTAGCGGTGTTTTTTATTGTTGAACATTACAAAAATAGTTAGTTTTGTGCTAACCAGTTGCACCTTTAACAAAGTCACAACACTGGTGAAAGTTGCAATATTTATGCCAATATAAAGAAAATGAGCAAGAAATTAACTACACGCGAGGAAGACTATTCCCGGTGGTATAACGAATTAGTAGTAACTGCAGATTTGGCCGAGAATTCGGCTGTTCGCGGATGTATGGTTATAAAACCCTACGGATACGCAATCTGGGAGAAAATGCAGGCTGAATTAGACAGGATGTTTAAGGCAACCGGCCATCAAAACGCCTATTTCCCTCTTTTTGTCCCCAAGAGCCTTTTTGAGGCTGAGGAGAAAAACGCTGAAGGTTTTGCCAAGGAATGTGCGGTAGTAACTCATTACAGGCTAAAAACAGACCCGGATAACCCATCCAAACTCATCGTTGATCCCGAGGCAAAGCTTGAGGAAGAGCTTATTGTTAGGCCTACTTCTGAAGCGATTATATGGAATACCTATAAAGGTTGGGTCCAGTCGTACCGGGATTTGCCTATTCTTATCAATCAATGGGCAAATGTTGTTCGCTGGGAGATGCGTACAAGATTGTTCCTTAGGACTGCTGAATTTTTATGGCAGGAGGGACATACAGCACATGAAACCAAAGCGGAAGCAATAGCAGAAGCCGAACAAATGAATACTATTTATGCTGAATTTGTTGAAAATTTTATGGCGATTCCGGTCATAAAAGGAACCAAATCTGAAAATGAGCGCTTTGCAGGGGCTTTGGAAACTTATTGTATAGAAGCGCTTATGCAGGATGGAAAAGCGCTTCAGGCAGGAACATCCCACTTTTTGGGTCAGAATTTCGCGAAAGCTTTTGATGTGAAATTCACCTCAAAGGAAGGGAAGCAGGAATACGTGTGGGCTACTTCCTGGGGCGTTTCAACCAGGTTGATTGGTGCTCTTATCATGACGCATAGTGATGACCAGGGCTTGGTTTTACCTCCAAATTTGGCGCCTATTCAGGTAGTCATTGTTCCTATTTATAAAGGGGAAGAACAGCTCGAGCAAATCTCGATCGTTGCAAATGAGATGGCCGCAAAACTTAGAGATGCGGGGATTTCAGTGAAATTTGACAATCGGGATACTTATAAACCGGGCTGGAAATTTGCACAGTATGAATTACAGGGCGTTCCGGTGAGAATCGCAATAGGACCTAAGGATTTGGAAAAGGGAAGCGTAGAGCTCGCAAGAAGAGATACCTTAAGCAAAGAGGTCGTTCCTCAGGATATGGTTGTGGATAAAGTAAAAGGGTTAATGATAGAGATTCAGGAAAACCTGTTTGAGAGAGCTAAAAATTACAGGGATTCTCATATTACTGAAGTTGATAATTTTGAAGAATTTAAAGATGTTCTGGAAACTAAAGGTGGATTTATCTCTGCACATTGGGACGGTACTTCAGAAACCGAGTTGAAGATTAAAGATAAAACTAAAGCTACCATAAGGCTTATTCCAATGGATGGGAAAATGGAAGATGGGAAATGCATACTAACCGGAAACCCTTCCTCTCAAAGAGTTCTTTTTGCAAAGGCTTATTAAAGTTTATTAAGAAAGCAAGGTTGTTTTTTCCTGAGAGCGCATTTTCTTTGATTATTTACTTGAAATGGGTTTTTCAGGATTTTCACCTTCATTGAAAAAAAACCAAAGCGGCTATAAATTAAGTGGATTTGTTCCCGGCGCTTCCGGAATGCTAATAATTAGGCAGTTAAAGTTGTTTTTAGATTTTTCAGGGAGGATCAAAAAAGTGAGGTTTTATCTATTTTGCATTTTTTTTAGAAAAAGATAGATCAACATTTGCGGCATTAAAAAATAGTTGTATTTTTGCATCCGCGTTAGAGAAAAAATGGTCCGTTCGTCTAGGGGTTAGGACGCATGGTTTTCATCCATGTAACAGGGGTTCGATTCCCCTACGGACTACGATAGCAATTTTAGATTGCAACAGCTTGTTGAGAGGCAAGTGTGTCTGCCGAAAGGTAGGCTCCTTTTTGTAACGATAATGGTCCGTTCGTCTAGGGGTTAGGACGCATGGTTTTCATCCATGTAACAGGGGTTCGATTCCCCTACGGACTACTTTAAAAATTTTAATTAAATTATTTGTAATGGCAAATCATAAGTCAGCGTTAAAAAGAATCCGTAGTAATGACGTAAAACGTCTACGTAACCGCTACCAGCATAAAACTACCAGAAACGCGATCAAAAAATTGCGCGAGGCTGAAAAGTCAGAAGCTGAAACACTTTATCCATCTGTTGTATCTATGATCGATAAATTGGCTAAGAAGAATATTATCCATGATAATAAGGCTTCTAACCTTAAATCTAAACTTGCAAAACACGTTGCTGCATTATAGGTTTTAAAAAGCTTGATTTTATTACAAAAAAAACTGTCGGAAAGATGATTTCCGACAGTTTTTTTGTTTTTTGAATTTAAAAATTCCCTTTCATTAATTTAATAATGTAAAAAGGGATATTTAAAATAAATGATTTTGGATAACTCTTATTTCAGTGATGTAATTTGAAGAAAAAGTAATTTTGGAAACTACTTTATGAATTGATTGTTGAGGTTTTCGATGTATTCAAGAACTTCATCTCTTCCAACACCGTTTTCTGCTGAAGTGATAAAATACGTTGGCATTTCCTCCCAGAACTCGAGCATTTTGTTCTTATAAGCTTCAATATTGCGTTCTAAAGCTTTTGGCTTAAGTTTATCTGCTTTGGTAAATATGATGCAAAAGGGGATACCATGTTCTCCAAGCCATTCCATGAACTCGAGATCTATTGGCTGAGCATCATGCCTGCTATCTATTAAAACAAACGCGCACAGCATTTGTTCTCTTTTCTCAAAATAGGCGGTTATAAATTTTTGAAAGGTATTTTTTATGGATTTGGAAACCCGGGCATAACCGTATCCGGGGAGATCTACCAAATGCCAATCCCCGTTGATTAAAAAATGATTTATCAATTGGGTTTTCCCAGGTCTGCCAGATGTTTTGGCTAAGCTTTTACGCGCGGTAAGCATGTTGATAAGGGAGGATTTCCCTACATTGCTTCGGCCAATAAATGCATATTCGGGAAGTTTGCTGTCTGGACATCTGCTTACTTCACTGTTGCTTATAACAAATTCAGAAGATTTTATTTTCATTTTTAAAGTCTTAAAATCCTCTTTTTTGCAACCAGTTGTGAAGTAATTCATTGAATTGATCCGGATGTTCCATCATTGCGGCATGTCCACATTTATCGATCCAGTATAGATCTGAATCCGGTAACAATTTGTCAAAATCCTCAGCGACTTCGGGAGGTGTAACATTATCGTTTTTACCCCATATAATGCAGGTAGGTGTTTTCATTTTTGGCAAATCCTTTGCCATATTATGGCGAATCGCACTTTTTGCAATCGCAAGGGTTTTGATTAGTTTGTTACGGTCACTTACCGTAACGTATACTTCATCAACGATTTCCTTGGTTGCTGTTGCTGGATCGTAAAAGACATTTTGAGCTTTTTTCTTGATAAATTCGTAGTCTCCCCGGCGAGGGTAGCTTTCGCCCATCGCATTTTCATATAAACCAGAACTTCCTGTAATCACCAATCCTTTTATAAGTTCCGGGTACATTTTGGTTCCAAGTAATGCGATGTGCCCACCAAGGGAATTGCCAAGCAAAATAACATCCGTATATCCTTTAAACTTCAAAAAATCTTTAAGATATTTTGCAAATGTTTGAACACTCGTTTGAAGGAGTGTCATGCTATATAAAGGTAATTCCGGGATGACGACTTTATATCCATTTTTTGGAAAGTAATCTACTACTCCGTCAAAATTACTCAATCCGCCCATGAGTCCATGTAAGATAACTATTGGAGGTCCTTCCCCTTTTTCAAGGTATGTGAACTTTCCTTCTTTTTGTAAATTATTTTCCATTTATGCCCTTTGCGGTTTTGAAATCGCAAATATAGCGATTTAAGCACAAGTATAATCATTTTTTACATAATCCATTCTTCTTGCTGCCAAAGCTTTTTTCACTTAAAAAAGGAGGTAATATTGAAAAAAAAATCAAATTTTCTTCCGGGGAAACCAAGGTGCTGAAATCTAATGAACTAGCGCTATTTAGTAGTGTTTCAGTCAAGTAGGTGGAGAAACTTATCAACAAAGTGGTAGAAAGTGGTAGAAAGTGGTAATAATTTCAATATATTTGATACTTAAAGATTTGAAGTGGTAAACCTGATAGGGACATACGAATGTAAAGTTGATGCTAAGGGCCGATTGATGGTTCCTTCAGCATTAAAAAAGCAATTGTCCCCATTTTTGCAAGATGGTTTTGTGTTGAAACGGTCTGTTTTTCAGCCGTGTCTGGAGTTATATCCAATGGAGGAGTGGAATAAGCTAATGCAAAAAGTGAATGGGTTGAACCGTTTCAAAAAGAAAAATAATGATTTCATCCGGAGGTTTACCGCAGGTGTAAAAACTGTGGAAGTTGATGCTAACGGAAGATTATTGATCCCAAAGGACCTTGTAGGTTTTGCTGAAATTGATAAGGAGATTGTTTTGTCTTCGGCGATCAACATTATTGAGATTTGGGATAAAGATAAATATGAAAATGCCATTGACGCTGCGGCCGATGATTTTGCCGATCTGGCCGAAGAAGTCATGGGAAATGAGGAATTAGATGGAATATCATAACCCCGTATTATTAAAGGAGTCTGTGGATGGGCTAAACATAAAACCGGATGGCGTTTATGTGGATGTCACTTTTGGTGGTGGCGGCCATTCGAAATTAATCCTTAGTAAATTGGGAGAAAAGGGAAAGCTTTACGCCTTCGATCAGGATCTTGATGCGCTGGAAAATAAAATTGATGACCCGAGGTTTACTCTTATAAATGAAAATTTCCGTTTCATAAAACGGTTTTTGAGATTTTACGGGGTAAAGGAAGTCGATGGGATTTTAGGCGATTTTGGGGTTTCTTCGCATCAGTTCAATGTTGCAGAACGTGGTTTTTCTACCCGTTTTGAAGCTAAACTGGATATGAGGATGAATCAAAAAAGCAGCCTGAGTGCCTACGAGGTGATCAATGAATATGAAGAGGAGCATTTAAAGAAGCTCTTTTATGAGTATGCCGATTTGCGGAATGCTCCAAGGTTAGCCTCGGAAATCGTAAAAGCAAGGACAGAATCTCCCATAGAAAGTAGTGAACGATTAAATGAAATACTTCGGCCTTTATTATTCAAGGAGAAGGAACATAAAATACTTGCTCAAATATATCAGGCTATCAGGATTGAAGTTAACCAGGAAATTGAAGCTTTAAAAGAGTTTTTACTGCAAACGGAGGAACTTATAAAAAAGGGAGGAAGGTTGAGTCTTATTTCCTACCATTCTTTGGAAGACAGGCTGGTGAAAAGATATATAAGAAGTGGTCTTTTTGAAGGGGAACCTGAAAAGGATTTCTTCGGAAACATATCGGTTCCATTTAAAAAAGTGGGCGGACTTATAGTTCCCACTGCCGAAGAAATATACAGAAACAACAGGGCGCGAAGTGCTAAACTTCGAATTGCTAAAAAGCTGTAAGCTTAAATTGTCAATTGGATTTTTTTCTGAACAAGAAATAATAGGGAAATGCAAAAAGGGATCTACGGGATATTAAAAGCGAATTTTCTTATTAGCAATGATGCTTTTAAGAACTGGCGGTTTATAGTTTTCTGCACCTTTTTGGCTATCGTAATGATCGCCTTTTCCCATAGTGCAGAACGCAAGGTGCATACCATTGCTAAATTGAACAATGAAGTTCGGGAGCTGCGAAGCGAGTTTGTGGAAAAAAGATCGGAGTTGATGAAACTCAAGATGGAATCCACCCTTACCGCTAAAATGTTGAGCAGGGGAGTGAAACCCTCAGAAACGCCTCCACACAAGATAAAAATTAAGATAACCGAAGAATAAAAGTGGCTACAACTGAAAAGCACATATTAAACCGTTTGTATTTTGTAGCAGGCTGCATGTTCATATTTGCAGTTGCTATAGCGATACAGTTGCTAAATATTCAGTTTGTAGAAGGTGATAAATACAATCAACTTGCTGAAGATCGAACTTTCAGAAATTTCACCATTCCTGCCAATAGGGGGAATCTTTATGATGTGAATGGGAATCTAATGGCGACCTCTATTCCTAAATATGATATTCGTTTTGATGCGGTTACTGTTTCCGATAAAAATTTTGAAGAAAATATAGGAGAACTTTCTAAAAGTTTAGCCGCCATGTTGGGTAAAACGCCATCCCATTGGTCGCAAACCCTTCGTACGGCAAGGGTTAATAAACACCGGTACCTTTTTATTGCAAAGGGTTTGGGTTATTCAGAATATTTGAAAGTAAAAAGTTTTCCAATGTTCAATTTGGGGACTTATAAAGGAGGAATGATTACAGAGCAACGAACCGTTAGGGAGCACCCTCTTGGAGGAATGGCTGCCAGGACCGTTGGTTATGACAGGAAAGATGAACAGGGATATTCCACCCGGGTAGGGCTTGAAGGGGCATTTAGTCCTTTTTTGCAGGGAACAGACGGGCACCGTCTAAAGCAAAAGATAGCCAAAGGCCAGTGGAAACCCATTAGTGATAATAATGAAGTCGAGCCTAAAGATGGGTACGATGTTATTTCTACCATAGACGTTAATATTCAGGATATAGCGCATCACGCATTGTTGGCACAGTTGGAAAAATATGAGGCAGATCACGGAACCGTGGTGGTTATGGAAACAAAAACCGGAGAGATCAAAGCTATTTCAAATTTGGGAAGAACCGCTCAGGGCACTTATTTTGAAAAGCTGAATTATGCTGTAGGGGAAACCCATGAGCCGGGTTCAACATTTAAATTGATGGCCATGGTTGTGGCCCTGGAAGATAAAGTAATAGACACCAGTACTGTGGTAGACACAGGAAATGGTATTATGACCATAAGAAGGGAAAAAGTTCGGGATTCAAAACACGGCGGTTATGGGAAAATCACCGCGGCAAAGGCGTTTGAAGTCTCTTCAAACGTTGGAATCGTAAAGCTTATTTATGACAATTATAAGGACAATCCTCAAAAATTCATAGATGGCCTTAACAGGATGAATCTCAATCAAAAACTTGGAATTTCTATAAAAGGAGAAGGAACTCCGTATATACCAAGTCCGGGAGATAAAACGTGGTCGGCGATTTCGCTTCCCTGGATGGCTTACGGATATGGAAGTATACAAATCACTCCCTTACAAACCCTCACATTTTATAATGCCATTGCAAATGACGGGGTAATGGTAAAGCCTAGATTTATTAAGGAGATCAAGGAATGGGATAAAACCATTGTTAGGAATGACCTGGAAATTATCAATCCTGCAATATGCTCAAAGGAAACTATCGACAAGGTGCAGGCATTGCTTAAAAATGTGGTGGAACACGGTACCGCAAAAAGTTTGTATTCCCCTAATTTTTCAATGGCAGGTAAAACCGGAACCGCACAAACCGAATATTGGATGGATGACTGGTCCTCAAACAGGCGCTATATCTCCTCTTTTGTAGGATACTTTCCTGCTGAAAATCCAAAATATACAAGTATCGTGATTATCCATAAGCCCAAGAACAGTATTGGGTATTATGGTGCGGATGTGAGCGGACCTGTTTTTAAAAGAATCGCTCAAAAAATATATACCGATACTCCGGTAGAGGATGAACTGGAGTCGCTGAAAATAAATCATGCCGATATTTCTGAAGATTTTGAGAAATATTTTGCAGCATCCAGAGAAGAAAAGAAACTGATGCCCAATGTTGTGGGAATGCCCGTTATGGATGCAATTTCCCTATTGGAAAATCTTGGCCTACAGGTAGAGATATCTGGTGACGGGAATGTCAAAAAACAGTCGGTTTCTCCAGGAGAAAAGATCAAGAATAATCAAAAAGTAGCACTTAATTTAAGTTGAAAGTATTAAAAGACATATTATATAAGGTTTCAATGGAAGCTGTTGTTGGAAAAACTTCAGTGCACATTCATGCGATCCAGTTTGATTCCCGAAAAGTGGAGTTTAATGATGTTTTTGTGGCCGTGCGAGGAACTCTTTCAGATGGGCACGAATACATTTCTACAGCGGTTGATCAGGGAGCTTTGGCCATAGTTTGTGAAGTGTTGCCAAAGGATATTGTGGATGGGATCACCTATGTTCAGGTAAAAAATTCCCAGAAAGCATTGGCTTTTATGGCTTCCAATTATTATGACAATCCTTCAGAAAATTTAAAACTAGTAGGAATAACCGGTACCAATGGAAAAACCACCATAGCTACTTTATTATATCATTTATTTACCAATGCTGGCTATAAAGTAGGATTGCTTTCTACTGTTGATATTAAAATAGCGGAAGCCATCTACCCTGCAACGCATACCACCCCAGATTCCCTAAGCATAAATTCCTATTTAAAGAAAATGAATGAAGAGGGCGTTGAATTCTGTTTTATGGAAGTTAGTTCTCATGGAATTGCTCAGGAAAGAACTACCGGACTGCAGTTTGCAGGCGGGATCTTCACCAATCTTTCTCATGATCATTTAGACTATCATAAAACTTTTGCGGAATACAGGGATGTAAAAAAATCCTTTTTTGATCAGCTTCCGGCCTCTGCTTTTGCGCTGGTTAATGTAGATGATAAGAACGGGGAGGTAATGCTTCAAAATACAAAAGCTAAGAAATATACCTACGCCCTAAAATCCTATGCCGATTATAATGCGCAGATTCTGGAAAATCAATTCAGTGGTTTATTGCTGAAAGTGAATGGTCGCGACCTGTGGTCAAAACTTATAGGAAATTTTAATGCCTATAACATTTTAGCTATTTATGCTACCGGGGAACTCTTAGGTTTGGAAACACAGGAAAATCTTCGTCTTATAAGTGAATTAAATTCGGTTAGCGGAAGGTTTCAATATGTGATCTCCAAACAAAAGATCACTGCAATTATAGATTACGCTCATACTCCGGATGCTCTTAAAAATGTATTGGAAACAATAAATTCCATTCGTACAAAAAACGAGGAATTGATCACCGTTGTAGGATGTGGCGGAGACAGGGACAAGACAAAAAGGCCCATTATGGGACATATCGCTTCAGAGTTGAGCACCCGGGTAATTTTCACCAGTGACAATCCGCGGACAGAAGATCCGGAAAAGATCCTGGAAGAAGTGGAGCTGGGGGTTGAACCTCAAAATTTCAAAAAAACAATGACTGTTGTTAATAGAAGACAGGCCATTAAAACAGCCTGTCAATTGGCAAAGCCAAATGATATAATACTCATAGCCGGTAAGGGGCATGAAACCTACCAGGAAATAAATGGAGTACGAAGCGATTTTGACGATTTAAAAATAGTTACCGGCTTTTTAAGCCAGCTTGAAAAATAAATAAGATCCTGTAAAATGGATTATTGATAGAAGATATGTTATACTATTTATTTGATTTTTTAGATAAGAATTATAACCTCCCCGGGGCTGGTTTGTTTGGATTTATTTCATTCAGATCTGCCATGGCCATTATTTTGTCCCTGGCAATATCTACTATTTTCGGAAAAAAGATCATCAATTATCTGTTGAAGAAGCAGGTAGGGGAAAGTGTTAGAGATCTTGGTTTGAAGGGGCAAAGTGAAAAGGCCGGAACGCCAACTATGGGTGGTCTTATTATTATTATTTCAACCCTAATACCGGTATTGCTTTTTGCAAAACTCGAAAATATTTATGTAATCCTCCTTATAATCACCACGCTTTGGATGGGAACTATAGGATTTATAGATGATTACATTAAAACATTTAAAAAAGATAAAGAAGGACTTAAAGGGCGATTTAAGGTCATAGGTCAAGTAGGATTAGGGATTATTGTGGGAGGTACTATGTACTTTCATCCGGGTATTACAGTAAAGGAAGAAACCAATATTCCTGCCTTCACAAATCAAATGGTTATAGAGGATGAAGCGGTTTCTTCAGGAAAAGAGGAAAAAAGTACTACCACTACCATTCCGTTTGTTAAAAACAACGAGTTTGATTATGCCAGCCTAATTACCTGGATAGATCCTGCTCTTAAAAATTATGCTTGGTTAATTTTTATTCCTATCGTAATCTTTATTGTGACTGCAGTTTCAAACGGTGCAAACCTAACCGATGGAATCGATGGCCTGGCCGCCGGCTCTTCTGCGATTATAGTGCTCACCCTGGGGATTTTCGCATGGGTTTCGGGAAACATCATATTTTCAGACTATCTCAATATCATGTATATCCCGCGTTCCGGGGAAATGACAATTTTTATAACCGCTTTTGCAGGTTCACTTGTAGGTTTTCTATGGTATAACACCTATCCGGCCCAGGTTTTTATGGGGGATACCGGTAGTTTGACA
>JAWOHC010000257.1:0-5904 GCA_046496275.1 Gillisia sp. | reverse complement strand
CATTCTTATAATCTATCCATTTCTGCCCTCTTAACTTACGCATGTAATTATCGAAATACCGCATAAAACCAAGGTTATAAACTGCTTTTGAGAAATTGGTAAGCGTTCTGGAAGTAGCCCTTAAACTCATAGAAAATCCAGGAGTTAAATAAGTCATCTGGTGCCAGTATCCCTCTGGCATATAAAGCGTTTCCCCGTGATTTAAATCAGTGATAAAGCCTCTTGCTTTTTTAAGTGCCGGGAATTTTTTAAAATCGGGATTCGTAAAATCTATATCTTCTCTGGAAATGAGTGAATGAGGAACTTTATAAAGGAATTTACTCTGTGAGGGAGGAAATAAAATACACTTTTTTTCTCCGTGAAAATGAAAATGCAAAATATTAGCATAATCGATATCATAATGCATAAAAACCTTTGAATTCTCACCGCCAAAAAACAAGGTTGGAAGCTGTTTTAAAAAGCGTAATCCAAGATCAGGAAACTTAAAATCCTTTTGAAGGGATGGAACTTCCTTGAGTAAATGGTATAAAAAAATACGATAATTTGTAGGCTTGGTTTGAAGCAAATCTATATAATCTGCCATTTTCATTTTTAAATGGGCTTCATTAAATTTCAAAGCTGCACTTATAGGCCGGTCATCATAAAGAGGCACCGTTTTCTCACCGGCAATTTCTTTAATATAATCGAGATTCCATTTTTTATATGCAGGCCAGTCATCTATTAAATGCTCAATTACAACCGGCTTTTGATTCCGCACATAATTTTTGATAAAATCTTCCCTGGTTATCTTAGAAACCCTTGGTATTTCAGTTAATTGCATTCCTTCTTTCATCGTTCAATTCCGGCATTTTTATGGGTGCTTTTTATCGCGCATTCATTCTTGTAATCTATCCATCGTTGGCCTTTAAGCCTTCGCATAAGATTATCAAAATTCCGCACCAAAATCACATTGCTTAAAACTTCCAGAATTTTTTTCGGTGAAGTTGGTAACGATCGCAAAGTTAGTGATAAACACGGACTTTCATACTTAATAAAATGCCACCATTTACTGGGTATAAACAGCGCTTCTCCATGCTTTAACCGCACCTCATATCCCCTGGCTTTTGCAAGAGCCGGATACATCGCAAAATCGGGATTATCCATGTCTATTATTTCCATGCTCACTATGGAATATGGAACCTTATAAAGGAATTTGCTTTCTTCCGGCGGAAAAAGGATAACCCGCTTCTCCCCAGCGAAGTTAAAATGAAAGTTATTCGCGAGATCCATATCGTAATGCATGACCACTTTTCCTCCTTCTCCGCCTACAAACAATACCGGTAATTTTTTAAAGAATTTAACTCCCAGATCGGGATATTTAAAGTCCTTTATAAGTTCCGGAACATTTTGTAGCAGGTTAAAGAAAAACATACGGAGATCTGTAGGACCAGCTTTAAGTATCGCTATATATTCCCGCATTTTGATCTTCATTGCCGGTCCATGGCTTTTTTGATTTCCTGTGGCAGGTTTACTGTCATAAAGTGGAACCACAATATCGCCAGCCTTTTCCTCAAAATAATCAAAATCCCATTTTTTGGTCGCAGGCCAGTCGGCACTAAGATCTTCAAATACCACGGGACGCTGCGGAATAAAGTAGTCTTTCAAAAAATCTTCTTTTGAAATTCCTTTTACCCGCGGAATGTCCTGCAGATTGAGTTTCATATTGGATTATATTAAAAATTAAGCCTTGGTTTTGGCTTTTTCCTGAGCCTGAAGATTTTTTTCAATCTTATGCCCCGGTCTTGACCATTTTGGTTTTTCTCCCAAATTCTGATATTTAGATTCTTCTGCAGAAATGCTTTCCGGCTGGGCTTTCTTCTCAAAAGCCTTTTGTGGGTTTAGTCCCAGAGCCTTAAACATTTCCATATCTTCAGTAACATCGGGATTTGGGGTAGTCAATAATTTATCTCCTGCAAAGATGGAATTTGCACCGGCAAAAAAGCACATTGCCTGCCCTTCCCTGCTCATTTGAGTTCTTCCGGCAGATAACCGCACCTGGGTTTCAGGCATTACAATCCTGGAAGTAGCAACCATTCTAACCATTTCCCAAATGGAAACCGGCGCCTGCTCTTCCATTGGAGTTCCTTCTACCGGAACCAATGCGTTGATTGGCACAGATTCCGGTTGCGGATTTAAGGTAGACAACGCCACCAACATTCCCGCACGGTCACCTATACTTTCACCCATTCCTATTATTCCTCCGCTACAAACAGTTACATTGGTTTTTCTTACATTCCCAATGGTATCAAGCCTGTCCTGGTATCCACGAGTAGAGATCACTTCTTTATAATATTCTTCAGAAGAATCCAGATTGTGATTGTAAGCATACAATCCGGCTTCAGCAAGACGCTGCGCCTGATTTTCGGTAATCATTCCAAGGGTACAACAAACTTCCATGTCCAGTTTATTGATCGTTCTCACCATTTCCAAAACCGAATCAAATTCAGCTCCATCTTTTACATTTCTCCAGGCTGCTCCCATACAAACCCTGGAACTCCCGGAGGCTTTAGCGCGCAATGCCTGGGCTTTTACCTGGTGTACGCTCATAAGATCATTTCCTTCAATATCGGTGTGGTAACGTGCCGCCTGTGGGCAATAACCGCAATCTTCCGGGCAACCACCCGTTTTTATGGATAGCAAAGTAGAAACCTGTACGGTATTTGGATCGTGATTTTCCCTGTGAACAGTAGCTGCTTCGTAAAGTAGCTCCATAAACGGCTTGTTGTAAATCTCCAGGATTTCTTCCTTTGTCCAATTGTGTTTTATAGTCATGAAGTATGATTTGAATCCAAAAATAACGAAAACTCCGCTTTTCTGAATGCTATTAAAATAGATTTTTATTATTCTGCTGCAAGCTTTTATAAACCTAACAGCTGTTTCACCAGATTATTTATGATTTATTCACTAAAACCGAGACTGCATTCCCGCCAAAACCAACCGCATTTACGAGTATATTTCTTAATTGTTTAGGTGCTGCCTGAAATTCTGAAAAAGGAACCGGAATAAATTGCTGATGGTGTAACATCAAAATTGCCAGTTCCAGACTCAAAATACCCGAAGCTCCAAAGGTATGGCCAATCTTCCATTTATTGGAGGTAAGTGCGGGATGACGTTCCCGAAATACTTCCCGGATAGCATTTACCTCTGCTTTATCGCCTTTTTGAGTTCCCGGAGCGTGCATCACCACGGCATCAATTTCATCTAAGGGAATGGCACCTATCGCCATTTTCATAGACTTCTGAAAACATTCAGCATTCGCTGAAATTGATACGGAATGTTTTAATTTCTCTGTGGCATATCCAATTCCGCTGATCTTAGCGATACTTTTTTCAGAATTGTTTTCTAAACAAAGAACACCTGCAGCTTCTCCCAAGACCATGGAATTTCGCGTTTTTTCCATATCCAATGCACGGCAAGGAAAATCAAGATCCTGTGAGGCATAGATCTTCATGGCTTTCATTTGCGCGATGGTGAACGGCGTTAAAGCCGCTTCACTTCCACCCACAAGAAATTTATCGGCCATTCCGGCCTGCAACCAGGCAATCCCATTCAACACAGCGTGTAATCCGGTTGAACAGGTTACGCTATGCGAAATTTCAGGTCCGGAACTTTGCAACTCCTGAGCCACCCACGAGGAAATATTTCCAAGAGTAGTAGAAGGAGAGGCCAGAATTTCAGCTTTCCCTGCATTTAAAAACGAAGCATGGTATTTTTCAAACAGCTGAGTGGCTCCCCGGGAACTTCCAATATTAATTCCTATGTTACCATCCTTATTCCACCCGTTTCTTTTTACCGCCTCTCTGGAAGCGAAAACCGCGAACAAAACCGATTCATCCAAATTCTTGAAATGCGGCTTTAAATCTCTAAATTCTTCTATTTCTTCTTTGAGATTCTTCGGAAGAAAAGCCGCAAATTCAGCCATTCCATTAAATTCCTGACTGGAAATCAAATGTTTTGGATCTTTATACTGTTCCCAAATCTCTTCAGAAGTTTTCCCAAGCGGAGAAACAGAAGCGATTGAGGTAATATAAACAGGGGTTTTCAAGACTTGTAATTTTTAAGCAAAAATAAGCGGTATAAAGTCTTTAGCTAAACTTTAAGTCAATAAAATTTACAAGAAGTGATTTAGTGCGTTTCCTGACTAAAATATAAATTCAAAATTGAATCCATAGGGATTTTTCCCAGCAGAACAGATTCAATTTTATTCATTATTTCGTGGGGAATTAGTGTTTGTAAAGGTTGTTTCACACTTTTAAGATTTTCAAATGCCTCCTCAAGCTTCAAATCCCAAACTTTATGAAAATTGAGCAGATCATCCGGAAACACCTTTGTGCGTTGAGTGCCTTCATCTTTCGCATGAAAAGCCTCTGTAACGTTAAGGTAACCATAATCATCTGTAAGTTCCTCCCCGGGATGAATGTCACGCACTGCAATCTCAAAATCGTATGCGGTAGAAAGACAATTGGATTTAAAACTGTGGTTCACATATTTTGAAAGGTCCCAGCACATCACATAATTCCCCCTGTTATTTCTAAAGGTGTATTTATCTATCATTTGCTGGGATAATGGCTTCATGTTACAGACTTCTTCATGGGTGAAAATCTGATCCAGTTCGTCCTGAACCCAGGTAATAGTACCTTTTGGGATGAATTTTGTGGCAACAACCCCATAGCCTATTTCATCACTTATAAACTGAATTTCTGTATCCGGGTGTATCATAGCAGGAACCTATTTTATACACCTAATATAGAATAAAATCCAAACCGATTTCATTAAGAAAATTATAAATTAATTGGCATCAAAAGAATTAAACACCCAGTTTTAATCAAAAATACTAAGTAAATAAAATTATTGTTTATCGATAATTTAATATATATTTGTTATCGATAAACAATAAAATTGTTATGAATAGAAATTCTCTTTTAAGCATCGCAAACTTCTTTTGTCAATTCTTAAAATTATTTTTAGGAGTCTCGATAATCTTAATAACCATATTTTTCCTTCATTTTCAATTTGATAGAAACTTCTATGATGAATGGAATTTTGAGAAACCGGGTAATAATTCTTTGATACTAATCGAATCAGAATCATCTGTAGGTGAAAAATCTCTTATTGATGAGAAACAGAAACTATCTGGCTGGAATACAGTTTCGTTATATTTTAATTACTTAAAATATACAGCTACTCTTATTTTCCTTTTTCTCTCAATAAATCAGTTCAGCAGGGTTCTGAATTCTGTGAGAAAGCTTGAAACTTTTCATCAAACTAATGTGCAAGCCTTTAAAAAGATTGGTAATTATTGTTTATTGATGGGCGGACTATCTGTTTTCAGTTATTGGGACTTTGGTAATCACGCAATCAGTTCATTTACTATTTCCTTTAATATTTTATTCGTTGCGTTGATAGCTTTTATAATCGCTGAGATTTTTAAAGAGGGAAACAATCTGATGGAAGAAAATAAATTAACTGTATAACTAAAAATAACAGATGAAACATCCATGAGAATAAACTTTCTCACACAGGGGAATGATTATATGGATGTTACATATGACCAGTAAAACGCTTGTATTGAGCGAAGTCGAAATAATAATATAAACAGATGAAAACAACCAATTCCATTAAGCCTCCAATTCTGCTAAAAACAATTCTGGACATTTTATACATACTGCTCATTATTAGCATTATTAGCTCTTTAATATTGTTTATCCTTCCTCTGGTTTTCTCCGAAAAAATTCCATTTTCAGTAAAGATCAACGAATATGAAATCGATGAATTTTCAATGGGAATAATTTTCGGAATGAGCTTAAAGTTGATTATTTCAGGAATATTTATCTACATAATTTATTTGCTTCGGAAAGTGGTGCG
>JAWOHC010000013.1:0-11342 GCA_046496275.1 Gillisia sp. | reverse complement strand
TCATTCTAAACGAGCTTTTGGGCGAGGAAGAATCTCTCTGTGAGAGCTTGGTTTAGATTTAGTAACGATATTTCAATGGTGATAGTCCTTATAGCATGTGAGATTCTTCACTGCATTCAGAATGATATTCCGGGGTTGTGACATAGATCACATTGATTTATTATCATAGGTCATTTCTATTCTTGCTGTTTGCCTTTAATTTTGTCTTATAATTTAAAAAATAAACGACATTGATTATGGCAAACACAAAATGGGTAATTGACCCAACGCACAGTGAAATTACTTTTAAAGTAAAGCATTTAATGATCTCCACGGTAACCGGAAACTTCAAGGTTTTTGAAGGTTTCGCCGAAACAGAGACAGAAGAATTCAGCAAGGTGAATATTCTTGAATTTAAAGCTGACGTAAACTCTGTGAATACCAATAACGAAGACAGGGACACGCATTTAAAATCGGAAGACTTTTTTGCTGCTGAAAAATACCCCGAAATTCAGTTTATAGCTGAAAGATTCGATATTGCTGCCGGAAAGATAGAAGGAAAACTAACAATAAAAGATACCACAAAACCTGTTAGCCTTGATGTTGATTTTGGAGGAGTGGTGTTAGATCCTTACGGGCAAACAAAAGCAGGACTTACCGCGAACGGAAAAATAAGCCGGAAAGAATTTGGATTGGTATGGAGTCCGGTTACAGAAGCCGGAAGTGTAGTAGTGGGAGATCAAATTAAATTGAGCGCCGAAGTACAATTTATAAAACAAGCATAAAAACCAAAGGCCATGGAAAAGAGGATATTAGGATTACATCATATTACCGCCATTGCGGGAGATGCTCAAAGAAATTATGATTTCTATACCAAAGTGCTGGGATTGCGAATGGTAAAGAAAACCGTGAATTTTGATGATCCCCAAACCTATCACTTTTATTTTGGGGATGGAGAGGGAACCCCGGGAAGTATCTTAACCTTTTTTCCTTGGCCACGGGTTAGACAAGGCAAAAACGGCGCGGGAATGGCTACAGGAATTGGCTATTCTGTTCCGGAAGGAAGTCTGGAATTTTGGAAAGCGCGTTTTGAGAATTTCAATGTTCCTCACGGTAAAATTTCGAAGAAATTTGGGGAAGATTTTCTCACATTTCAGGACCCGGATGGTTTGAACCTGGAGTTGATAGTTCCCGGGAACAAGGATGAACGCAAGCCCTGGGAAACAAATGATGTAAAGGCTAAAGTTGCCCTTAAAGGTTTTCATAATGTTACGCTCACCTTAAACAATCATAAAGAAACGGGAGCGATCCTTAAAGATGTGTTTGGATATGAACTTGAAGGAACAGAAAATAACCTGTACCGTTTCAGGACAAATGCAGTTGAAAATGCCGCCATTGTAGATATTCTTGAAGACCCAAAAGCCGAAAGAGGACAGAATGCGGGTGGAACCAATCATCACGTAGCCTTCAGGGTGAAAGATGAAGAGACCCTTATGGCACTCCGGGAAAAAGTAATGCAAAAAGGATTGCAGATCACAGAGAAAATTGACCGTGATTATTTCTTTTCCCTTTACTTTAGGGAGCCGGGTGGAGTGTTATTTGAGATTGCTACAGATAATCCCGGATTTGCCACAGATGAAACCGTGGAAGAATTGGGTAGTAGCCTTCAGTTGCCAGATCGCTACAAAGGATCAAGGGCGCAAATAGAAAAAGCCTTGCCGGAACTTAAGCAGTAACAATTTAGAATTGGAGTTCCGGGGAGAAAAATCCGCTGAACTCCTTTTTTTGTCAAATAAAATCATTGTTGTCCGGTAAACTTTTTTGTTAAAGCTGAAACCACACCTCCAGTGGGCATTCCAAGGAGATTTTAGAAAACAGATCTTGCTTTTATAAATTTATTAGATTATGCCGATAATTAAAGTGTTCTGAAAAAATCGGGTTATAACTAATTGTTTATCAGTTAATTGAAAACAAGTCTTTGTTCTTGATTCTTTACCAAACATTACTGAAATAAAATAGAAAATAATGCATTCAAAAAATATAATAACCGCAGGAAAAGACATTTCAGAAGCGAAAAAAGTACTGGTTCTTTTGCACGGGCGTGGCGCTAACGCAAAGGACATACTTTCTTTGGCAGATCACTTTCACGTAGATGACTTTTCCCTTCTTGCACCACAAGCCACCAATAATTCGTGGTATCCATATTCCTTCCTGGCGCCACCTGCTCAAAATGAACCCTGGCTTTCTTCAGCATTAGAGATTTTAAGCGATTTGCTGGAAGAAATAAAAAGCAAAGGAATAGCATTGGAAAATATTTATTTTGGCGGATTCTCGCAGGGAGCCTGTCTTGCCGCAGAATTTGTTGCCCGAAATGCAAACAGGTTTGGAGGGATATTTCTTTTTACCGGTGGCCTAATTGGCGATAAAATTTATACTGAAAATTATAAGGGAGATTTTGCGGGATCCCCTGTTTTTATAGGCACCGGAAATCCGGATGCTCACGTCCCCGAAGAACGGGTTAGACAAACAGCTGAAATTATGAAAAAAATGAATGCTGAGGTGACCCTAAAAGTATATGACAATAAACCGCATAACATTTCACAGGACGAAATCGAATTTGCGAATAGACTCATTTTTAAGAATTTCTGAAATAACACAATGAATACTCTTATATGATCTAAAAAAAATATCTATTATAACTATTTGTTTATCAGATAATTAGAATCAGGTCTTTTTTCTTAGTTCTTACAGTTACGCTGAAGGCGGAACGATCTTACTCTTTACCGGCCATTACCTATTTATAATCATTGTTGCCCGGTTAACATTTTTGTAAATGCTGAAACTTCACATTCATTGGGCATTCCAATGGAATTTTTTATAAGAAATGCTTGCTTTTATATATTTTTCAATGATACCAATAATTGAAGTGATCTGAAAAAACAGCAAACATAACTAGCAGTTACGCTGAAGGCGGAACGATCTTTACTCTTTACCGGACATTACTGATTTATAATTATTTCATCCCCTATAAGGTTTGCACTGTCATCTATCTTTCCATTCATATTGCAGATATGATTTCTATCATAGTTAAAAAGCCTTCAGGAAGTTAACTTTAAGAGGAAGTTTAAAACCTTTTAAAATGGATGTATCTATTTTCTTAGCACAATTCTGGGGTTGGTATTTGCTTATCTTTTTTTTCGTTCTAAGTTTTAATCCAATCAGGATAAAACAGATTTTTCTTGATCTTAGTGATCATAAATTTTCTATAATCTCCGCTTTTCTTGCCATTATTATAGGCTTAATCAATATTCTCTTGCATAATGTATGGGAGCCAGACTGGAGGTTTATCATTACGGCATTAGGATGGATCTCACTTTTTGTTGGACTGGCGCTGTTTATTTTTCCAAACCCCTCGCGGAAACGTCTTGAGATAATCAATGTAAAATTGGTTCAGGTTATATATGTACTCTTATTTTTATTCGGAATTTTTCTGTTGAATATGGGGTATCAATTGGTGCAATATTGAATTTAAATTATTAAACATGGGAGTTCTTATTAAAAAGTTCAAAGACATAAGCATTGCGGATATTCCCCTGGTGGGAGGAAAAAATGCATCTTTAGGAGAGATGTACAATGAGTTATCTTCAGAAGGAGTGATGGTTCCCGATGGATTTGCAACTACTGCCGAAGCTTTCTGGCTGTTTTTGCGGGAGAATGAGATTGATAAAAAACTGGAAGATCTGCTGAAGAAATTGGATAGGGAAGATTATTCAAACCTTCAGGAAATAGGCCCAAAAGCAAGAAAGCTTATTTTAGAGGCCGTTCTTTCTGAAAATTTTGAGAAGGAGATCATATCGGCATACCAAAATTTAGGGGGTGATGAAGAGATAGAAGTTGCAGTGCGCAGTAGTGCTACTGCCGAGGATCTACCCGATGCGAGTTTTGCCGGGCAACATGATACCTATCTCAATATTATGGGGAATAAAGCCTTGTTGCGATCGGTGAAAGAATGTTTTTCTTCATTATATACAGACAGGGCTATTAAGTATAGGGAGGATAAGGGATTTAAACATCATGATATCGCACTTTCCGTTGGGGTTCAAAAAATGGTTCGATCAGATAAAGCCTGCTCTGGGGTTGGATTTACTATTGAACCGGAATCGGGTTTTAAAGATATCATTCAGCTTTCCGGAGTTTATGGATTGGGAGAAAATATCGTTCAGGGAACTGTGAATCCCGATGAGTTTTATGTTTTTAAACCCACCCTTCAGCAGGATAAAAACGCCATTGTACAAAAGAAACTGGGCAGCAAGGAGAAAACCATGATCTATGCGGAGTCCAACGGTCATGTTTCCACAACAAATATAGCTACCGAAATTGCAAAACAATCCCGGTTTGTGCTATCAGATGATGAGGTACTTACCCTTGCCAAATGGGCGTTGGCTATTGAGAATCATTATGACAAGGCGATGGATATTGAATGGGCAAAAGACGGGATCACCAATGAGCTTTTTATTACCCAGGCCCGGCCCGAAACCGTTCATCATAAAAAGGATAAAAACATTCATGTTGAATACAGCTTAAAGGAAAAAGGCGAGCTTCTTGTTAGCGGAAATGCGATAGGATCCAAAATCGCAGTAGGTCCTGCAAGGATTTTAAACTCTACCAAAGATTCCCATAAATTGCAAAAAGGAGATTTTTTGATAACCCAAACTACCAGTCCGGATTGGGATCCATTATTAAAAATGGCAGGTGCCGTGATTACCAATAGTGGAGGAAGAACCAGTCATGCGGCGATCGTGGCCCGGGAACTTGGAGTGCCGGCAGTAGTAGGGACAAATCAGGCTACCCAAAAAATTAAGGATGGAGAGATTATCACGGTTTCCTGTGCCGAAGGAAAAACCGGATCTGTTTATAAAGGAGCGCTCGAATTTGTAGAAAAAGAAATTGATTTTAGCAGTATAAAACTTCCCAAAACCGAAGCGAAGCTTATTCTCTCTGATCCTGAAAGAGCTTTTCAGCTTTCATTCTATCCAAATAATGGGATTGGTCTGCTTCGAATGGAATTTATCATTACTCATATGATCAAAATTCACCCTATGGCCCTGGTTAAATTTGAGGAAATAAAAGATCCGGAAGTAAAAAAAACCATCGAAGAATTTACCCACAATTACACCAAAAAGGAGGATTATTTTATAGATCAGTTATCTCAGGGAATAGCAGTTATGGCCGCAGCTTTTTATCCAAAAGAGGTCATTGTGCGAATGAGCGATTTCAAAACCAATGAATATGCCAACCTTATTGGCGGGAAGCAGTTTGAGCCAAAAGAGGAAAATCCTATGTTGGGTTTCCGCGGTGCTGCACGATATTACAGCGATTTATACAGGGAAGGCTTCGCCCTGGAATGCAAAGCTATCAAGAAAGTGAGGGATGAAATGGGACTAACAAATGTGAAGGTTATGATCCCTTTTTGCAGAACTTTGGAGGAAGGAAAAAAGGTTATCGAAATCCTGGCAAAGAATGAACTCGTACAGGGTGAAAACGGACTTGAAGTTTATATGATGGTCGAGATCCCCAGCAATGTTATTCTGGCAGAAGAATTTGCAAAGATCTTTGATGGCTTTTCTATTGGTTCCAACGATCTAACTCAGCTTACTCTTGGAATAGACAGGGATTCAGAATTGATGGCTTCTCATTTTGACGAAAATGATGCTGCAGCAAAAAAAATGATCGCTCAGGCTATTCAGAAAGCGAGTGAAGCCGGTGTGAAAATAGGTTTATGCGGACAGGCACCCAGCGATTTTCCCGAGTTTGCCTCTTTTCTGGTAAATGAAGGAATCAGCAGTATTTCCTTTAACCCGGATGCTTTATTGAAGGGAATTGATAATATCAATAAAGCGGAAGGGCTTAAAAGTTAACTTTACCAGCAGCTAAAAATCAGCTAGATTTATAAGCTTACACATATTCTGTTTATTGCAGCGGAAATGCTATTCCCAGCTTAAATTCAGGCTTCCTGAACTTAAGTTTCTTCTGCCGTTATTTGTAGAAACGTGCTTTCTTTAACCACAAAGGGCACAAAGTTTCCTCAAAGGTCGCAAAGTCTCGCTATTCCATTCGGGATTGCTGTCAAATAGTCCCTTTCTAATTTCCAACTCAATAATTATCCATGATTCATTTCCACTCATCATTTTTTCTTGGTGTGCTTTGTGGTGAAAAAGATACGAAGCAAAACGGCAATTCTTAACTGAGATATATAGAATAAATGCTTAGCTGCAGAAACACCTAAAAACAGTTTTGACACCCTGAGTTTTTTGACTTGCTCAAGACAGGCTCCGTCGTAGGGTCAAACAACGTCTCGACTGCGCTCGACGTGACATTCCTCTCGACTGCGCCCGACGTGACACTTTTAGCTTCATTTGTGTTTGCATCCAGTTGCCCGTATGCTCATTTTACCTATTCTGAAGCTTTACGTTGAACCATATTTCAGGTGATTATTTCAATTTGGTATTGAGTTTCCTTAGTTTAATAGCAGTAAGTACTTTTTTGGTATATAGCGGAAAATCGGCATTTTGGATCCACCCATAATAACCAGGCTCTTCTTCCAAAACCTTTTCTACAAGCTTGCCTTTAAATTTCCCAAAAGCAAACACCTCATCTCCTTTTTTATCATATCCTATAAAACCAGCAAAATCGGCAAACTTGCTGCGGGAACTGTACTCCCCCAACCAGGACATATCATTGGTTAAATCTTCATATCTATCCAGTTGGGATTTTAGGATCTCATAGGTTGCATTCGTATCTGCTTCCGCTGAGTGCGCTCCTTCAAGATTTTTCTCGCAATAAAATTGATACGCTGCAGAAAGGGTTCGTTGCTCCTTTTTATGGAAAATCGTTTGAACATCTACCGAAACCACATTTTTCATCTCAAAATCAATTCCTACCCTAAGCAACTCTTCAACAAGCAAGGGAATATCAAATCTATTGGAATTATATCCTCCCAAATCGCAAGCTTTGATCATTTCATGGATTTGTGGTGCCAACTCTTTAAAAGTAGGTTCTTCGGCTATTTTCTCATTTGAAATTCCGTGAATGGCAATTACCTCCTCCGGGATTTTCATCTCCGGATTTACCAGCCATGTCTTGCTTTCTTTATTTCCGTTTGGAAAAACCTTTAATATTGAAATTTCCACGATCCGGTCCTTTGAAAGGTTCATTCCGGTGGTTTCCAAATCGAAAAAACATATAGGCTTGGTAAGCTTTAACTCCATAACAACTAATTTTTATTGTAAATATACATGAATGTCCGGTAAAGAGTCAAGATCGTTCCGCCTTTGGCGCAACTACAAGAACCAGGAACCAGGACCTGATTTTAAGTAACTGATAACTATTTAGGTACGATTTATATTTTTTTGAACACTTTAATGATCGAATTAAAAAATTTGGTGAAATAAGACTTATACAAACAAAAATCCCATTGAAATGTCCAATCTATATTAGGGAATTTTATCAAGGTGTTTACTCTAACCACAAAGGGCACACAATTTCCGCAAAGACCACAAAGGCTTACTATCCCATTCGGCACTTCTGCAAAGTGGTCCTTTTCTAATTTACAAATCAATCACTATCCGGTTGGTTCAATTTCAAACCCAAGTTTTTTCTTTGTGTTCTTTGTGTTCTTTTCTTTGCGTGCTTTGCGGTTAAAAAGGAACGAAGCAAAAAACGGCAATCCTTAACTGAAATCAATAAAATCATCCACAATGTCCGCAGATGTTACCATTTTATTCAAACATTTCCAGAAAATGAAAATTCATCAGGTAAAAATAATAAGCCGCAAAATCACAAAGGTATTCCCGTGATCATGCGGCTTATTTATTTCAACTATTCTATTTTAAATATCCCTGTTCTTATCAAAAGCCTCTAAATATTGCGCTACTCTTTGAACAAATTGTCCTCCCAGCGCTCCATTCACGACACGATGATCATAACTATGAGATAAGAACATTTTATGGCGAATCCCTATAAAATCACCTTCAGGAGTTTCGATTACCGCAGGCACTTTTCTAATAGCTCCAAGGGCTAAAATCGCTACCTGTGGCTGGTTGATGATGGGTGTCCCCATTATACTTCCAAAAGTTCCTACATTGGTAACCGTATAAGTTCCTCCCTGAATATCGTCCGGCTTCAGCTTATTGTTCTTTGCTCTATTGGCAAGGTCATTCACCGCTTTGGCCATCCCAACAAGGTTTAACCTGTCTGCATTTTTAATTACCGGAACAATTAAATTCCCATCGGGAAGCGCTGCTGCCATTCCCAGGTTGATATTCTTCCTTTTTATTATTTTATCTCCATCTACCGCAATATTGACCATTGGGAAGTCCTTGATCGCCCTGGCAACGGCTTCCATAAATATTGGGGTAAAGGTGAGTTTTTCACCCTCACGTTTCTCAAATTCGTTTTTATGCTTATTTCTCCAGTTCCAGATATTGGTGACATCAACCTCAATAAAAGATTGCACATGCGCAGAGGTAAGATTACTCTCTACCATATGATGGGCGATCATTTTACCCATTCTGCTCATTTCAATAATTTCATCTTCCCCGTTAACACTTATTGGCGCTGCCGGTTTTTTAATTGCAGGTTCCGGCCTTGCTGCTGGTGCTGCTTGTTGTGTTGGTTTAGATGAACGGGTCTCCACATAATCCAGAATATCATTTTTGGTAACACGGCCATCTTTTCCGGATCCTTCAAGACTTTCGAGTTCCTGTAAGGATATGCCTTCTTTTTTAGCTATATTTTTTACCAGAGGAGAATAAAATTTCGTGGCATCTGCATAAAATTCAGGAGAGGATTGGATGCTTTTTTGTGCTGAAGGAACAATTTCTTCAGCTTCGCCTGCCATAACTTCCTCTGCTGGTTCCGCCGGTTCTGCCAAAGAGGTATCAGCGGTTTCTTCTCCATCCTTGATTTCAATAATAGCAATAGTTTGTCCTACCTGCACCAAATCATCTGCTTCAAAAAGTTTTTCAATAAGGATACCATCAACCTCACTTGGAACTTCACTATCTACTTTATCTGTAGCAATTTCCAATACAGCCTCATCGGCTTCAATGGTATCTCCTACTTCCTTTAACCAATTTGTAATGGTTGCTTCTGCAACACTTTCGCCCATTTTGGGCAACTTTAGTTCAAACTTTGCCATATTATTATCTCAAAGATGTTTTTTGTAATACTGATTGCGAAATTACTTATTTTAACGCATTCTGGGTATTAAATATTCAATAAAATTATTTTTAATTGTTTTTATCTGCTTGTACACAATCATTTCACTTTCTGTAAAAATACAGTTTCAGATGCTGAAAATAAAAAGAATGAACCTGTTTTAATGAAACAAGTGCTTTTAATTCCCAGGAAAATTTAGTTTTTAAGCGAGCCTTCAAAGGGTATTCTATTCGTTATACTTCTGCCCAGAGTAACTTCATCTGCATATTCCAACTCATCCCCTACCGAGATTCCGCGTGCGATCGTGGAGGTTTTCACCTTTATTCCCTCCAGCTGTTTAAAAATATAAAAATTGGTGGTATCTCCTTCCAGGGTGGAGCTCAAAGCAAAAATGATCTCTTCAATTTCTCCTCCTTTTACTTTATCTATAAGAGATTTTATCGTCAATTGGGAAGGTCCAATCCCATCCATAGGACTAATTTTACCTCCCAGTACATGATACAACCCGCGATACTGACTCGTATTTTCTATGGCCATCACATCCCGGATATCTTCTACTACGCAAACAATCTCACGAACCCTGTTTTGGTTGGAACAAATCTCACATAACTCTGTATCGCTGATGTTGTGACAGTTGTTACATAGTTTGATTTTCGTCCGTAAATTCACCAAAGCTTCTGAGAGTTGTGTGGTTTGCTCTTTCGGTTGCTTTAATAAATGTAACACAAGTCTTAACGCGGTACGCTTCCCCACTCCCGGAAGCTGGGACATTTCGGCTACGGCCTGTTCCAATAATTTTGAAGAAAAATCCATGTTCCAAAATTACGTCTTTTTACTTCAAATCAATAAAATTAAGCCGCAGATTGCCGGTTGCAAATTAATCCATTATTTGTAATTTGCTCCCGAAATCAATCTTCTATGCAACCCCTTTATATTCTCCTGCTTATCGCCGGCTATTTTGGCGCTTTATTGATCATCTCCTATTTTACCGGAAAAGACTCCAGTAATGATACATTCTTTAAAGCCAACAGGGAATCTCCCTGGTATTTGGTGGCATTTGGAATGATAGGCGCCTCCCTGAGCGGGGTTACCTTTATCTCGGTTCCCGGTTGGGTTGAAGCCAGCCAGTTTAGTTATATGCAGGTTGTGCTGGGATATATCGTTGGATACCTGGTTATAGGAACTGTTTTGCTTCCGCTTTATTACCGGATGAACCTCACCTCCATTTACACCTACCTGGAAAGCAGGTTTGGTAGATATTCCTATAAAACCGGTGCTTCTTTTTTCCTGCTTTCCAGAGTAATAGGTTCCAGTTTTAGATTGTTCCTGGTAGCCAATGTTTTGCAGATTATTTTATTCGACGCCCTGGGAATTCCCTTTTGGGCCACAGTAGTTATGACTATTGCCCTCATTTGGATTTATACATTCAAATCGGGTATAAAAACAATTGTTTATACAGATACTCTTCAAACTCTTAGTATGCTTATAGCTGTAGGAGTAAGCATTTATTTTATTTCTGATGATCTCGGAATTCAGGGAGGGGATCTTATCTCCCACATTTCCAACAGTGAATTGTCGAAGATTTTCTTTTTTGATGATATCAGAAGTGCCGATTATTTCTGGAAACAGTTTATATCCGGTGCTTTTATCGCCATTGTGATGACCGGACTGGACCAGGATATGATGCAAAAAAACCTGACCTGCAGAAACCTCAAAGACGCGCAAAAAAATATGTTCTGGTTCACTATTGTGCTCACTTTTGTTAATCTGGTCTTTTTGGCCCTTGGAGTATTATTGACCGAATTCGCACGAACCAATGGAATTGAGTCTTTTAAAGATGAATTATTTCCGGTTATAGCCACTCAAAGCGACTTAGGTTTTGGGATCGCAATATTTTTTATAATCGGACTTATAGCAGCTGCATACAGTAGTGCTGACAGTGCATTAACCGCGCTAACTACTTCTTTTAGCATCGATATCATGGATATTGAAAAAAGATATTCAAAAGCAAAACAGGAGGTAGTTAGAAAGCAAATACACATTGGTGTCTCCGTGGTACTTATCCTTGTGATCATCACTTTCAAATATCTTATAAAAGATGAAAGTGTGATCGCCAAATTATTCGTTTTTGCAGGATATACCTA
>JAWOHC010000408.1:0-7147 GCA_046496275.1 Gillisia sp. | reverse complement strand
AGAAAATAGTAAGTGTTTCTGGCTTTGTTGTTTTTAACATCGCTAGGTAAATTATCCTGAGATCCCAGCCTCATTTCATCGATAAATTTAATTCCGCTTAACCAGTTTCCATTTAGGTCTGAGTATTGTCCCTGCACATCGTTTTGACGTCCAACAAAATTCCACATGAAATAACGCCAGTACATATAACCTATCTGGTATTCCAGCAGGTATCCTATATTTGAAGCAAAAGAAGGTTTTTCTACATCCAGATATTGGCTAAACTGGGAAAGGAAACTATGGTAATCTTCAAGATCTACACGACCAAGGGCATAATTTTTTCTGAATTCGGCTATTGCCTGTAGCAGCTGTTCCTGATCCTGATATTCCTGCTTTACAGTAAAATTAAGCGGGCCCGTAAACTGCATATAATTGGCCGCGTGCTGTGTGCTCCACATTCTTGGAAGAAATGCTTTATGCCTATCGTCAAGATTTTGGCGTGCATTTTTATAGTCATTTATAATAACATATTTCCCGGATTCTTCATCCTTTTCGTAATTGGGTTTGTCATCTTTATAAGGATTATCGGGGTCCAATCCGCTGTACATCTCTGTAAATTGCGGCCCGTAGAATAAATGGGATTCCCCATATTGCTCCCGATTGTAATAAGCTAAAAGTTCCTCGGCATTGTTAGGGTTGTTTTCATTGATCACGGTATTAGCATTCGCACGAATAGGTAGCATGGTCCAGCTTGAAAAACCAATTAAAATAAAGAGTACACAAAGAAATAATGTATTGAGCTGAAAGTATTCCTTTTTTCGGGTGTATTGAATTCCGAAGTAGAAAGCTGCTATAATTATTAAAAAGGCGATAACCGTACCTGAGTTGAACGGGAGCCCAAAGGTATTGGTGAAAAATATTTCTGAAGCCGAGAAAAATGTAAGGGTGTAGGGGAGTAAAAACTTAAAAATGAACATTAAAACTGCCACTACGGCTATATTGGCGATAATAAAATTTGGAACTGTTACCTTTTCATAATTTTTAAAGAAATATAAAAAGCCCAATGCCGGGATGGTAAGCAACCCCATAAAATGAACCCCAAAGGATAATCCAACCACAAAGGAAATAAGAATTAACCAACGATTACCGCGGGGCTCGAACATATCTCGTTCCCATCTCAATCCTAAATAAAACAGGATCGCCATAATACAGGCTGCCATGGCGTACACTTCGGCTTCCCCTGCACTAAACCAAAAGCTATCTGTAAAAGTAAAGGCGAGGGAACCTACAAAAGCACTACCAAGAACTGCTACTTTATTGCTTGAAGAGAGGGATTCCTGGGGGCCGGCAATCTTGAAAAGCAACATGACAATGGACCAGAACATAAACATAATGGTGAACGCGCTGGAAAAAACAGACATTAAATTTACCATAAGCGCAACCTGTGAAGCATCGGAAGCAAAAGTGGCAAAGAAGGCGCCCATCATTTGATAAAGTGGTGCTCCCGGGGGATGACCCACCTCGAGATTTGCTGAAGTTGATATATATTCCCCGGCATCCCAGAAGCTGGCAGTAGGTTCAACGGTTAGCCAATAGGTAGTTAGGGAAATAAGAAATACAAGCCATCCCAGTATTTTATTCCACTTTCCAAAGTTAAGGTCTGTCATTAGTTGCGGTAATTGTCTATAAAGATGCGAATTTAAGAATATTTACAAGAAAGAATTGCTAACACGCTCTAAAAGGAATTTTTTTTTTAAAAAGCAGATAATCAGAGGGTTGAAAAATTTAGTAATAAAAAGCTTTAAAATGTTTGCGTAAAATAAACTTTGTTTTAAATTTGCATCGGCAATAAAACGCTGGCCCATGGTGTAACTGGCAACACGTCTGTTTTTGGTACAGAAGAGTCTAGGTTCGAGCCCTAGTGGGCCAACAAAAAATGTCAAGACCGAATTGTGAAAGCAATTCGGTTTTTTTTTTGCGGTAAATTTCCTGGATTCGGTATAGGGATATCGCGATGAGATCAATCAAACAGCCTGAATTTTGAAGAACATAAAACTTGCTTGCGGGGTTGGTTAGGGATCTTTTTGTGATGCTACTTTGCCAGCCCCAAAGAAAAGTTTTGTAAATTCGTCACTTGTGAAATAATTTTCAATTCATAGCTTGTGAAAAATGATTTTTATAAGAATAAAAATGTCTTTAACGTCCTTTTCGAGGCTGCTTCAGAAGGTATAATTGTTGTAGATACTTCCCAGACCATCATCGCGGCCAATCTTGCTGCAGAAACCATGTTTGGATATGCATCGGGTGAACTTTCCGGAAACCCTTTAAATATCCTGATCCCTTCCAACTACCATGGAGCTCATAAACATCATTTCAAAAATTTTATAGATCACAGTGAGAAAAGACAAATGGGCCATGGGCGCGATCTTTTTGGCATAAAGAAAGATGGAACTCATTTTCCCGTTGAAGCCGGATTAAATCCTTTCGTAATAGATGGGGAAGAATATGTGATGTCCCTAATTATAGATATTACGGTACGCAGGGCAACCCAGCAGGAAATAAGGGATCTCAATAATAAACTTGAGGATAAAATAGAGGTTCGTACCCACGAACTCAGTGAGAGTATTCTAAAACTTCAAAAGCTTAACCTGGATCTTGGGAAGGAGATTAAAAAACGAAAAACAGCTGAAAAAAAGATCAAGGATGCATTGCAAAAGGAAAAAGAGCTCAATGAGTTAAAAACCAAATTCCTTTCGCTGGTATCCCACGAATTTAAAACTCCTTTAAGCGGGATTTTAACTTCTGCAACACTGGCAGAAAAATATGTGCTGGAAAATCAACAGGAAAAAAGGGAAAGGCATCTTGGTACTATTCGGGCAAAAGTGCATTATTTAAACAATATTCTTAATGACTTTCTTTCCATAGAACGTCTGGAAAGCGGAAACGGACAATATAGATATTCAAATTTCAGCCTGAAAAAGTTGATAAATGAAGTGGTTTATAATGCCAATGTTACGCTTAAAAAAGGGCAGGAAATATCGTATCCTCAGGATGTAAATGATGTCATGCTCTATCAGGACGAGAAAATCGTGGAACTTATTCTTTCAAATTTATTGGGGAATTCCATTAAATATTCTCCGGAGGATACCATTATAAAGTTTAATGTCCTCCTTCAAAAGAAATCGATTGTTTTTGAGGTGGAAGACCAGGGAATTGGAATTCCGCAGAAGGATCAAAAACATATTTTTGAACGGTATTTCCGGGCGGAAAATGCTGTTTTGAACCAGGGAACAGGAATAGGGCTTAATATTGCAAAAACGCATTTGGAGAATTTAGGAGGAAATATAAAATTTTCCAGCAAAGAGAATGTGGGAACAAAATTTACTGTAGAAATTCCAATTTTAATAGAATGAATAAAATATTACTAATTGAGGACGATATTACCGTTAGAGAAAATACAGCAGAATTGCTGGAACTTTCAGGCTATGAAGTCCTAACCGCATCCAATGGGAAACAGGGCGTAGAAAAAGCTCAAGAACATAATCCTGACATTATTGTATGTGATATCATGATGCCGGAAATGGACGGGTATGGTGTTTTACAAGCGCTTTCAAAGAAACCTCAAACCGCAAATGTTCCTTTTATATTCCTTTCTGCCAAAACAGAACATAAAGACATAAGAAAAGGAATGAATCTTGGTGCCGATGATTATCTAACCAAACCTTTTGAGGAAGAAGATCTCTTAAGTGCTTTAGAAAGCCGATTGGCCAAAGTGGCGATTCTTAATTCCCGGAACCGGAATGAACAGCAACTACCGGCTGATACTTCCCTGAAAACCCTTGGGGATTTGAAAAGTTTGATGAGTAATTATACACTTGAAACTTTTCAAGCCGGTGATACTATTTATGAAGCCGGGAAACAATCAAATTTCTTCTACCTGATTAAACGCGGAGTAATAAAAGCACATCGTGTTGATAGCAGAGGTAAGGAATTGATCACTGAAGTTTATAAAGAAGACGATTTTTTTGGCAATGCAGCATTCAATAACGGGGAATCCTACCAGGAATTTGCAACTGCTATAGAAGATTCCCAATTGTATACTGTATCCAAGGAAGAATTACATAAAATATTGGCCAGCAATGGACGCGTAACTCTGGAGCTGGTTGAGATCCTTAGCAATAATTTGAAAGAGCTTAAACAGCAACTAATGGAAATGGCCTATGGTTCTGTTAGAAAGAAGACTGCAAATACCATTTTACTCTTTGCCGAAAAAATTAAAAAGCATCCGCTTAAAAGCATCCGGATTTCCCGTGCAGACCTTGCCGGCGTAGCTGGAATGGCTCCAGAAAGTCTTATAAGGACCTTGTCAGATTTTAAAAAAGAAGGCCTTATTGAGATTGAAGGCAGAAATATTAAATTATTGAATCCACAGGGACTTAAAAGCATTTCCTAAACCAGGAGTTTTTAAATTCTCAGGGATAATTAAAAATATAATAGCTTCAGAACTGATTTTGGTCATTTTTATGCGGGAATCAGTAACATAAATTCGCATAGTATAAGTTAACTGAAGCGAATGAATGTTTTGATACTTACGGATTTTTCTCAGGTTGCACTAAATGCGGCTAAATATGGAATACATCTTTTTAAAGATGTACCAGCCAATTTTTATTTGTTCAATTTTGATAAGTTTGATCCGGTAGAAAATGGTATTCTAAATTCCGCGGATAATCAAACTGATGCGGTGGAAAATTTGTATAAACACTTTAAGGCGCTACAAAGTTGTTCCACCAATGACGAGCATAGCTTTAAAGCCGTTTTTTCTGAAGATAATCTTGTAAATGCCACCCGTAAATTTGTTGCTGAAAAGAGGATAGATCTAATCGTGATGGGTGCTGCCGGAAAGGACAGTATTAAAAACACCATTTTAGGGAATCATACTTATGAGATCATCCGGAAGATAAAATGCAATTTGCTGGCCGTCCCGGAAGAGTGTTCCTATGTACTGCCGCAAAATCTTATTCTACCAATTGATTATTCTGCCTCTTTTAATAATGGACTGTTCAAATTCTTTGAGCATCCCGGCATCACAAATAATGCGGCGATAACCGTTATGGAAATAGCCGGTAATTCTTTAGCCCCGCCACATAATCAAAATCCCAGAGAGCTAGTTTTTGACAATCTGAACAGTGAAAATGTAAAATTTGTGGAAATAGAAGAGAAGTATATTCATAACAGGAGGCTTCTTCAGGATGTGCAAAAAAAATACGACATGATCGTGATATTGGGCAAGAATCTAAGTATTTGCGATCGGTTTTTGGATATAAAATGCGGTGTATGTGTCGATGTAACAAATAGACTTCCAATCCTGGTGCTTCACGGATAAGAGTTATTGCCTGGCCTGAAACATTTTAAGGTGCAGGTGAGATGCCATTTTCCGAGCACTGAATTTTGCTCTTTCTGCAAGCTCTCCTTCAAAATATTCATCAATAGTTTCCAACCAAAGGTTCAGCCAGGTTCCAAAATGTTTTTCATTTATTTGATGTTGATTTTGAGCATCTACGGCAATATGTGCTTTCTGGGGATTCCCTGAATATGTAGAAACCAAAAAAAGATTGCTTTCCCAAAAATCGGTGATTTTTTCCAGGTGTGCCTCCCAATTTTTTATACGGTTGTTGAAAAAATGACCTATTTCTTCATTAGCCCGGACTTTTTCATAAAACCGGGATACTAAAAGGTATACATCTTCCCGATTTTTGAGATCGTTTTTCATTTGTAGCTATTTATTGTTTTTTATTGGTCTCCCGCTATCGGGAGTAATTCGCTTTTCATTGCGGAAATTTTTAATATAACTTCATTCAGGTGATTTTTTATAAGATTCGGGAATCTTTTGGGAGGCATCCGGTTTCAGAAAAAAAATCTAAATTAAATTGATTGTGATAAGAAGTATACTTAACCCCAGGCTTACGATTAAGGAGTTAAAAACAAATTTAGGTTTCATTTGAGCCAGGACTGCAGCATTAAATCCCATACATACCACTACCACCAGGAATAATTCAAACATATTGATAAATGCATGTCCTTTCATCAATATGAGCATTGCGGCAATGGATCCAAGGCAACTCGAGGCAATAATACCAAGAGAAGCATGAGCCAGGAACATTTCGTCAAAATCTGCAAATAAATTTTTGTAGAGTTTCATGATAATTTAATTTTAAATTAATACCACAAAATTATCTACTGAGACCTTCAGGAAATATGAGGATTATCAGTTTTGAAGCAATTTAAGATAAAATTATCCGATTAAAGAAATCTGAAATCAATTGAATTTAGGAGTGCGACTGAATTATTTTAATGATTTCATCCTTTTGTATCACCCCGGATTGTCGCCATAGCTGTTCTCCATTTTTAAACAAAATTAGTGTAGGAACGCCTCTTACCTGATATTTTGCAGCAAGTGCTTCATTCTTGTCTACATCAATTTTAACTATTTTAACGGCATCTCCCAGGCTGGCTTTTGCTTCTTTTAAAATAGGTGCCAGCATTTTACAAGGCCCACACCAGTCGGCATGAAAATCTACCAATACCGGCTTGTTGTCTTTTATTATTTCATTAAAACTACTTTTCATAGGTGTTTTATTTTATTGGTCTCCCGAACTATCCGGAATAATAAGTATATCTTCATTGGTGTATGCATCGGGTTTGCGTTATGCTCATTCCGTGTGTTGATCCATCGTAGCGGGATTTTCATTAACCAATGGTACCTAAAATTACGAAAAAACAGGCTAATAAACCCGTGTTCCGAATAAAATTAAAACGTGATGAATCCCTGAAGTTTATTTGGCGAAAAATTTTAACTGAAATGGTTCATTCTCTCGAAGGTTTCCATTTCAAGTTGTTCCCTATGATCCGGATGTGCTATTGAGATTAGCGCTTTTGCACGTTGTTTTAGATTTTTGCCATATAGGTTCACGATTCCATATTCTGTTGCGATATAGTGCACATGAGCACGTGTAGTAGTTACTCCTGCACCTTCTTTTAGATAAGGAACTATCTTGGAGATACCTTTATTGGTAACCGAAGGCATCGCGATAATTGCCTTTCCACCTTCAGAAAGGGATGCGCCTCTTATAAAATCCATTTGTCCCCCAACCCCGGAATACTGATATTT
>JAWOHC010000399.1:0-12214 GCA_046496275.1 Gillisia sp. | reverse complement strand
GGTTATATGTACTGGCGTTATTTCATGTGGAATTTTGTTGGACGTCAAAACGATGTGCAGGGACAATACTCAGACCTAAATGGAAACTGGTTAAGCGGAATTAAATTTATCGATGAAATGAGGCTGGGATCTCAGGATAATTTACCTAGCGATGTTAAAAACAACAAAGCCAGAAACACTTACTATTTTCTCCCGCTCATTCTGGGATTAATAGGATTTGTATTCCAATTTAAGAGGGATAAAAAAATGTTCTGGGTATTGACTGTATTCTTCCTGTTTACAGGGATAGCGCTAAAGATCTACCTTAATGAACGCCCTTTTGAACCCCGGGAACGGGATTATGCACTAGTAGGATCTTTTTATGTTTTTGCGATTTGGATTGGCTTTGGAGTCTATGCCATCTTTGATAAGCTGAAGGGATTTATCAAACCTAATATTGCTGCACCATTTGCAATTGCAATTAGTTTCATTGCCGCACCAACCCTTTTAGCTGCGGAAAACTGGGATGACCACGATAGATCCAATCGCTATTCGGCATTAGCAATGGCAAAAATGTACCTTGATTCTGTAGATGAAAATGCGCTTTTGTTCACCATTGGTGACAACGATACGTTTGCCTTATGGTATGCCCAGCAAATTGAAGGCTACAGAAGGGACGTGCGTATTATTAACACCAGCCTTTTTGCCACCGACTGGTATATAGACCAAATGAAAAGGAAAGCCTGGGAAAGTGACCCCATTCCTTCTCAACTGGAACATAGGCAATACCGGGCAGGGACGAATGAATTTGTAATGTACCAGGCTGTCACCGCCGACACTATGAATATTAAGAACTGGATGAACTGGATTGCAAGCGATAATCCGGGAACTCAGGGACAATTGCAAAGTGGGCAAACAGTAAATACCTTCCCCACCAAGTCTATAAGAGTACCTGTCAATAAGGAAAATGTCCTGAAATATGGAATTGTAAAACCGGAGGATGCCGATGAAATTGTAGATAATATATTCATTGAACTGGAAGGAAATGTGATCTATAAGAACCGTCTTTTAATGCTGGATATCCTGGCAAATAATGATTGGAAACGCCCTATATATTTCACCGGAGGAAGTTTTGGGGATGATGACTATCTATGGATGAAAGATCATTTGCAACTCGATGGGGTTGCCTACAAACTGGTTCCTATCCAAACACCTATCAACCCAAGAACCCCGTATGATATGGGACGGATAGATGCAGATAAAAAGTATGAGATCGTTAAAGGATGGGATTGGGGAAATATGGGAAGTCCAGATATTTACCACGACCCGGAAACACGCAAAAACTCAATTACCTACCGAAGCAATCTGGCGCGCTTAGCGGAAGCTTTAATCCAAAAAGGAGAACCTGAAAAAGCGGAAGAGATCCTTGATCTTGCAATGGAAAATATGCCTGTAGATTATTATGGGTATTACTCCTTATTGGAGCCTTTTGTCGATGGATATTTTAAAGTAGGAGAACCTGAAAAAGCCAAAGCTTTATGGGTGCAAGTAGTTGAGAAATATCAGGAAAATCTATTATTCTATAGTGGATGGGATGAAGACAGACAATATGAATATGCCAATAATATAATTACCGACATGGAGCGATACAGGACACTTATAGATCTCCTGTTTATGAATGGGGAACAAGAATTCGCCCGCAAAAATGCCGAAGACTTCAACAATTACTTAAAACTATTCCCTAGTTTCTATGATGAATCCGAGGGGGTGGAAGAGGATTCGGCAATGCCAACTAAGGAAGCCATTGAGGCCGAATTCCAACAAGTTCAAAAACTGGACTCTTTGGACAGCACTTTGCTTAATTAAGGGCCAAAAATAAATCAAAAACTTTGAGGCAGGCCCGCCTGAATGATTGGGGCAGGCCTTGGGGAATCAAACCCTCAATGAAGGATTAAAGCTGATGGCGTATCTTAAAAAAATCTCCGCAATAGGGAAGCTTCTGTATCCATCCCTATTGTGGAAATTACCTTCTAAACAAAAAATACTTTATCTCACTTTTGATGATGGGCCCAATCCGGAAATCACTCCCTGGGTTTTAAAAACCTTAAAGGAATTCCATGCGCAAGCCACCTTTTTTTGCGTTGGAGAAAATGTAACTAAGCATCCGGATATTTTTCAGCAAATATTATTTGAAGGACATCATGTTGGGAATCACACCTACAACCATCTTAAGGGATGGGAAACTTCTGAAAACGTCTATTTAGAGAATGTACATTTAGCTGAAGAAGCTATTTTAAAGCACTCAAAATCTCTTACTAATTTTAATAACCTCTTCCGACCCCCATATGGAAAGATCCTGCCTGGTCAAATAAAAAAACTGCAGAAACTTGGATACAAAATTGTCATGTGGGATGTAATTAGCGGGGATTTTGACGCAAAACTTTCTGCCGAAGATTGTTATCAAAATGTGATCAAAAATTGCAGTTCCGGAAGTATTGTGGTGTTTCACGACAGCATAAAAGCTGAAAAGCGATTAAAAGAAATTTTGCCCGTTATCCTTAAATATTATAAAGAAAAAGGTTTTGAATTCAGGACTATTTAAACGTATTCCTTCAAAATTCCAATAAGGGTATTAGCATCCTGTTCCCCGCTCTGCCTCCACTTCATTTCACCATCTTTATAGATCATTAAAGTAGGTAAGCCTTTTACGCGAAGCGCTTCGGCTAATTGCGTATTCTTATCAACATCTATCTTAATTATCTTGGCCTTGTCTCCAAGCGCTGCAGCAACATCCCTCAGCACCGGGTGCATCGCGGTGGAAGCTGCGTTCCATTCGGTATAAAAATCCAACAACACCGGAATGTTTAAATCTATTAATTCACCAAATTTTGACATATGCGAAACACTGATTTTAATTAGATGTTATGACCAGGGATACTTTTAAAGATCAAATATAGTAATTTCTTTGAATTATGCATGCTCAGTGGTTTTAACTGAGGAAATAACTTTGAGCCATTTAAATAATAAGGGAACTTCTGGAAATACTTTTATACTGTTCTTCTGATGTTTGGACACTTCTGAAATACAAATTCCCACAAAAAAGACCATTCCTTTATTCTGAATTAACCGAAAATAAAATCTTTCTTCCTAACACGAACCTAAGCAGGTTTGGGTCCCCGCTTTAATTCTATCACACTTATTTCAGGCCATATCCCAACCCGACCAGGATATGCAAGGTATCCAAACCCCCGGTTTACATTAATATACCTTCCAAATTCCTCATAGATCCCAGCCCAGTTCTCATACCTGTATTGTACGGGACTCCATTTAAACCAACCCGGGATCTCAATCCCAAACTGCATTCCGTGGGTATGACCACTTAAAGTAAGTTGATAATTATTGGGATCATTTTTGATCTTTTCCTGCCAGTAGGAAGGGTCATGACTTAGCAACACTTTAAAATCCTCAGGTTTTAAACCATTTCCAGCCTTATCAAGGTCACCCTTCTTCTTGAATCCTCCGGAACCCCAGTTTTCAACTCCCACAAAAGCCATGCGCTCCCCGTTTTTCTCAATGAATCTATGCTCATTCAACATAAGATCCCAACCCATTTTAGAATGTACATTTTTGAGATCCTCCAAATTGGCACGTTTTGCCTCATCATTTTCCCAGGTTACATAATCTCCGTAATCATGATTTCCTAAAACTGAGAAAACCCCATCCTTAGCCTTAATATTGGAAAAAGTGGAAATCCACGGATCCATTTCTTCGGCAATATTGTTAACCAAATCTCCGGTGAAAAACACCGAATCGCTTTCCTGCTCATTGATAAGATCTATTGCATATGCTATTTTCTTGGAATTATCAAAGCTTCCACTGTGGATATCACTTATTTGGGTAATTCGGTATCCGTCAAAGGAAGAAGGAAGGTCTTCAAAAAACAAGGTGTATTTTAAAACCTTGTAATTGTATTTCCCCTGGTACATTCCGTAGAGCAAAGAAGCAAATGGAATGGTTGCAATCCCAAGGGCCAATTGACTTAGAAATTTCCTTCGGGAAGGAATACTGAAATCCGTAGCAGAAGACGGAATAATTTTATCATAAAACCCTATTGACAATCGAAAAATATCTTCCCCAAACATGAACAGGGTTGCAATAATATTTGCTGCCATAAAAGCCAGAACAAAACCAAGAGAATACCCTCTGCCACCGTTAAATCCACCATCGGGATTAGGCTGCGACCATTGAAAAATGAAATATCCAAGAATAGCCAGAGAAACAAAAAGATAGGGAACAATAAGCCAGTAGCTCTTACTTATCGTACGAATTGCCTGAAAAGCATATATATTTATAGAGAGATAGATAACAACAAAAAAGATCCAACGCATTAGCAATTCTATTTTTTTTGTCAAAGATACTTCCAATGCTATGCCAATAAACTAATCTTAGGTTAAATAAAATCGATTTGGCTATAGGGAAATCCCATCTTATAGGCGCTCCTAGCCCTCTACCTATTGTGCGGTCCAGGCCCCATCCATAGTGAACGAGGATCCTGTGATGGCAGATGCGTTTTCATTTGCAAGAAATAAGGCTAATTCTCCAATTTTATCTGCCGAAATAAATTCTTTGACCGCTTGTTTCTTGAGCATTATTTTTTCCACTACCTCAGCTTCAGAAAGATTATGAGCCTTTGCCTGGTCTTTAATTTGCCCTTCTACCAAAGGCGTTTTTACATAACCCGGACAAATTGCATTACAAGTGATATTATACCCGGCACCTTCCAGGGCCAGAACTTTTGTTAATCCTATAACCCCATGTTTTGCCGCAACATAAGCCGATTTAAATTCGGATGCCCGCAATCCATGCACTGATGAAATATTGATAATCCTACCAAACTTATGCTCTTTCATTCCTTTCCATACTCCTTTTGAAGCCAAAAAAACCGATGTTAGATTTACCGCTAATATTTGGTTCCATTTTTCCGTTGGAAAAACCTCAATGGCCGATACATACTGTATTCCGGCATTGTTAATCAATACATCTATCTTTCCAAAATGCTCTTTTGTAGAGTTCAGCAGTTCTTCAATAGCCTCTTCCTTCATTAAATTGGCATTGGAAAATGCGGTTTTTACTTTATATTTTCTGGCAACATCTTCTGCTAATTCATTTCCGTTGGATTCCAGCCCATGAAACATAATATTGTAGCCTTCCTTAGCAAAAGCGATGGCAATGGAATATCCTATTCCGCTGGTGCTTCCGGTAATAAGTGCGGTCCTTTTCATGAGTCTATGAATTTTAAAACGGTTCTATTAAAATCTTCTGGTTGATCCATAGTAACTCCATGCCGGGAATTTTTTATCACGGCCACCTTCGCATTCAGCATTTTTTTAGCATAGGATTCTTTTAGGGAGACCGGGGTATAATCCATATCGGAAGCAATTACCAGAACTGGAATCTTTATATTCCTGATTTCATCTCCAATCCCCCACCTCATAAGACTCCTGAAAGAATGATAATAGGCATTTACATCGTTGGCTATTGCTCTTTTATAAAAGGACTCACGCAATTCCTTTTGATTCTCTTCCGGAAACATTCCCCTGGCAACTTTTTTCGCTAAAGGTTCCATTCCTGAAAATTTAAGAGATAAGGTTCTTTCCAAAACCATTTTATTCCCCAACCATCCCAACTTATTAAAATCCGGAGCGGTATTCACAATTACCATTTTTGATAGGAGTGAAGGGTATTTAACGGCCATTTCAAAGGCAACCGCTCCACCCATAGAGAACCCAAGTATCATGCATTGGTTGATTTTCAACTCCTGCAACAGTAATTTCATGTCTTCTGCACAAAGCCCAACTCCATATTCCTTTTTTGATGTGGGTTTTGTTGAATTTCCATGCCCTCTGAAATCGGGTGCGATCACCCGGTAATTTTCAGCAAAGGCAGTTATTTGATCGTTCCAATCGGCTTTTGTAGAACCCAGGCCATGAAGAAGAAGGAGTGTTTCTCCTTCTCCATGATCACTGTATTCTATAGTAATGCCATTGTTTAGGGTTAGATTTTGGATCATTAAAAACCTGTGTTTTTAATTCCTCGCGGATTTCCCCGGAATATGATACTTAAGTTCAACCTGGTAAAGTCTTCCTATCACAGGTGAAGCTACAAATTCCCGGATTTCAGAATTAAGAAGGTTGGTAATTGTTGCACCTACGGTAAGATTATCGGTTATTTTATACCCCGCATTTAAATCGAAGTTTACAAATCCACCCAAAGGCCCATAATTCCAGGTTCTGCCTACCCGTGCGTTTTCTACAACATCATTCACCCCATCCCCGTTTAGATCCTGCGTTTTTGCAGCTACATTTATCCCGGAAAAGAAATCATATTCCTGCACCCATCTTCCGAAGACAGATCCATAAAATTTTGATCCGGTATAAAAATATCCTAATCCCATTTTATGCTTTGGAGTATTGATAGGAAGATCGGTTTTTGTAACCCTTCCATCTTTGTTGGCATCATTTGCAAGGTCGTCCTCATCTAAAGAAAAGTCAAAGTAAGAATAGTTAAAGGCAAGCCTGTTCTTATCATTAAGGTAATAATTAAGTCCAAGATCGGCTCCATAGGTATCTACAGCTCCAAAATTTAAATAGGTAAGCACGAAGTTTGGATTGGCTCCGGGAGTAACATCTGCTATTGGGGTATTCCCTCTTAATCGAATAGGATTACCAGCCTGAGCTATATTGAGAAGCGGACTAAGGAAATCTTCTGAAATATTATAAAACGCGTTGGCCTCAACAAACAATTTATTTCCAGAAATTTTTCCTTTATATCCTACTTCAAAAGAATTGATAGTTTCCACTTTTAGTGCCGGAATAAGCGTTCCATCTTCCAGGGTAAAACCTTCTCCGTTTCCAAGCACTAATCCTCCAAAAAGATTTCCGGCTAAGTTAAGAATAGACGGAGCTGCGATCCCTTTTCCATAGGTAAGTCTAAAACTTCCAAAATCGTAGTTTTTAACCAATGCTGCTTTGGGAATAAAATTCCCACCGTATAGTTCATGATCGTCATATCTTCCTACGACTAAAACATCAAGATCAATATCTTCAAAATTGTATTCCAACTGGCCATAAACACCTGTTTGGTCTATTACTATGGGACCAGCTGCATCCAGGAGATAGGTGTTATTGGAATCTGCACGGTCTTGTTGATATTGTGCGCCCAGCACATAGGTAAAAGCCCCAATTTCATTATTATATTGCGCCTCTGCATTAAGACGTCTGGAAGCATCTTCAAAAACAGAACCCCGGGGAATAAATACCCCTCCATTAGGAGCTCCTTCAATTGGAAAAAATTGCTGGGTAAAGGAACGCTGCAAGGCTTCCTGCTCCGAAAAACCATTGCCTATTAAATTTACGTAATTTTGAGTACGTTGATTTATAGCATAGGTATCTTCTGTTTTACTCCAGGTATGGTAGAAATTCGCATAAAAACGGGGTGAAACAAATTTTGCCTGCGCATAATCAATGGTCCAATCTTTAATTTGATTTCTTCCGGCATTGGTAACTCCTAAATTGGAATTATTGCTACGCCCATAAGAAGCGATAATGTCTGTTTGGTCATTTATAGCATAATAAGCTGCTCCCCCATATTTATCGGTAGAAAAAGACCGGTCTAATTCCAGTTCTGGATAAGCAGTAGCTCCAACATATACAGAATCTACGTAATCAAATTCTTCGCCCTGGGTGCGTTCTCCCCAAACTTTAAAGGCAAATTTGTCGCTTAATTTCATTGCATGACGAACCCGTGCGCTAAAAACTTTTTGATTTCCTGCCGCCAGCGCTATGGTAGTTCCTTCTGAAGTTCTGGGATCCCTGGTAATAGTATTCACCAATCCATTATGAGCGTTTGGACCGTATAAAGCCGCATTGGGACCAAGGATAATCTCCACACGCTCAATATCGTCCTTTGTGATAGTAGTAAAAGTTCCAAAAGGCAATCCTGTAGCTACCAAAGTGGAAATTCTTCCATCCTCGATCTGTAAATTTTTAGAATTGAAGGCGGAGTTAAATCCGCGAATATTGATACCAACTCCCTGCACCCCACTTCTCACAAAATCTACTCCCTTTTGCCTGGAAGCAAGCTCGCCAGGATTCCCCGCGTATCTTTGAATATCTTCAGAGGTAATTACGTTTACGGTTGCCGGAGCACGGGTTATTTTTTGTGGCCTCCTGCTTGCAGAGATCACTATCTCGCCCATCATATCCGCTTCTTCAGTTAATGTGAAATCCAGGGTTAAACTGGCTCCCTGTGTTAATGTTACTTCTCTGGAAACATCCTCATAGCCTACGTAAAAAACATCCACGGTATAAACCTGCGGACTAAGGTTTTGAATACGGTAATTTCCGTCAATATCGGTAGAAGCACCGGTATTGGTTCCACGTATCACGACGTTTGCCCCTAAAAGAGGTTGCTGAGTAGCGGCATCTGTAACTTTTCCGCTAATACTTCCGGTTTGTGAAAATGAGCTTATGCTCATCAAAAAGCATAAAAGCACGATACTGTATATTTTCATTTGATTAAAATTTTGATTATTTAAGACCAAATTAACATCTTGAAGATGCTATGTGCATTGCTTTCCTTTTTTTCCAGGTGCGACCCATTGAGATTTTATTTAGAAAAACTTAAGAACACTGCAATAACTAATCGTTAAAGGTATATTTTGACAAGTGCGACTTTAGTTTTGCAAAAGTTTCAGGAAGTGTAAATATCAGTCTGTCAATGAATAAAAGTAATTCGGACTGACCTTTTAAAGTGAAGCTTTCCGGAGCTTCCAAAGTATCTAAAAGGGCATCTATAAGTTTTTCTTCGGAAATTTGGCCGTTCATGTACAGGGATAAATTATAATAAAAATGGATCTTGGGGATAAAATTCTCGCGGTGAAATTCTTCCTTTTCCCGCTCCAGTAAATTGTATTTCTTAACGATTTTTAAAACTTCTTCGTGCTTTTCAGCATTGATAAGCAACAAAAGGTACGTTGAAAAAAAAGGGCGCCATCGCTGTTCAAAAAGATCCTGCCGGTTGCTAAACAAGAAGTTTTCAGCAAAAGTTTCAGCAATCTTAAGTCTCTTGTTTCTTACAAGTGTCCGGATATAATGGGTTGCATACACCAGCTTTTGATGCTGACTATAGGATTTTTTAAACAAAGAATAATTCGCTGTCATCACCTCCAGGGCCTCTTTGTTTTTCTCGCGCTTCAGCAGGATTCCTATCAAATTGTTAAGATAAAAAAGCTTGTCGCTGTTTTCCTGTTTTACGGATAAATGTGCATAATATTCGGCCTTTTCAAGTTCGTCTAAATTGGAGTGCAGGATTACCCTGTTGGCATAATAATTAAATAAAACCCGTTTTGAATACATCTTACCGTCCTTAAACCAATGATCTATTTGGTCAAAGATCATTCTGGCTTTTTCATATTCCTTATAATTGAAATATAGAAAAACCAAGCGTACAAATGCATTATATCTGTTTCGATGGTCCAGCTCTTCACTGTTTAAATAAACAAGCAATTTCTCTTCCCAGTGTTTGGTATTAAGGCTTCCGCCGGTATATTGCCGGGTGAGATCTTTTGTTGCATAAAACAACTGGTCCTTGACTTCCAGCGAATTTAAATAGGCTTGTTTATTTTTTTTCAAAAAAGCCTCCGTCAAAGCGCAATCCTGATAGCGAAACCGGATTAATAAATAATCCTGATATTCCCTTACCAGTTCATAAAATTTCTGGAAATAAAAAGACGTGTTGTTATAAGAGGAAATCTCGTGTAAAAGTTCTTTTTCCTCCGCAGGAATTATGGTGTCCGTAAAAATTTGCTTTTCAAGAAAGGAAAGCTGCTTTAACCTGGCATCAACATCGGCCCTTTTTAACTTGTTTTTGATCCATTTCTTGATATACGCATACTTGCGCTTATCGATGTCTTCATCAAAAGCTTGCGAGGAGAAAAATTCTTCAGCATTAAGACACACCTTTTTTAAAATGCCTGCCTTTTCTTCATCCCTGATTTTGTTTTGTTTTAGCAAATAAGTAGCCTCGTGCGGAAGTATCTCTTCAGCAAAATCATGGAATATCTTGAGTTTGGACTTCATTAATTATTAATAAAACATTCGATTTTTTGATTGACTTCTGAAGCTTTTTCGAAATTCACAAAATGTCCGGCTTCATTGATGAGTTCAACTTTAAGGGTCGGAATTTTTGTCTTTGCACCCTTCACCAAAAATTCAATATCCTGTGTTGGATGGAAATATTTATTTGGGATTAATTGGTCGTTTTTCCCGTAAATAATCAATACCGGAATACTGATCTTATCCAGGGAATCAAAAACAGGTTCTTCCAGCATCGCACCAATATTATTGACGATAATCTCTGAATAAACCCCAAAATCTGTTGCCGATTTCATCGCGATTCTATCCTCAATCATAAACGCTGCATCTTCCGGAAACTCATAAAAATTGACCAAAAAATTACTTCGAATTTGCGCATCGGTAGCGTTTTTCACCATTTCCGGAGTGTAAGAAAATTTCATGATCCTTGCTTCTTCTTCGGTAAAAGTTTCAATTCCTGCCGGAGCAACCAAAATGAGCTTTTCAAAATATCCGGGAGATTGCAAAACCGCATGAACTGCAATTTGCCCACCCATGGAATGCCCTACCAAAACAGGGTTTTCCAGCTGCTTTTCTTTTGCGAATTTCAGGAGGAAATCGGCATATTCCACCAGGGAATAAGATGTTTTATTTTTACTGGATTTGCCATACCCGGGAAGGTCCAGGGCTACGCACCTGAAGAAACCGCTAAGTCCCGAAATATTTTTTTTCCAGGCCTCTAAATTGCTGGATAAGCCATGAACAAAAATCAAGGTTTTTGCACCTTTCCCCTCGTCTGTATACGCCAGTTCTTCTGAATTTATTGAGATTTTTTTCACCTTTGAATCATCCGTTAAACCCTCACTAATTCTATTTTGACCCCGAGTATTAAAAAAGCATAGGATCATGAAACTACATACTATTCCTTTTATCATCATTGATGTTTATATATATACGTCTTAATTCCTTCTTGTCAATTTTCCCAATTCCTACTTTAGGAAGGCTCTTTAGGTAAATGATATCTTTGGGGATTTTATAGGCGGCCAAATGCATTTTTAAGTGTTCCATTAGCGCTACACTTTGAAATTTCCCCTCGTTTAGCACAATAAAAGCAATCCCCATTTCACCCCAATTTTCATTTTCCACTGCTACAACGGCAGCCTCGCGAACCTGTGGATATTTATAAAAAACCTGCTCAATTTCTGCAGGGTGAATATTCTCTCCGCCAGAAATAAACATCTGACTTTTCCTGCCAACGATATAAATAAATCCATCATCATCTACCTTCACGAGATCCTCGGTGTGAAACCAGTTATCGCGAATTTTACTGAAGGAATGGTCCAAATCGTTCCAGTAACCCGGCGTTACAATATTCCCGCGAAGGCAAAGCTCCCCGGGTTGATGAGCGATAACCTCAACATTATTTTTATCGACGATCTTATAATCTACATAGAAATTAGCTTTCCCAATGGATCCTTTTTTCCAGAGGGCATCGTGATAATGCAATGAAGTTATACTTGGACCGGCCTCTGTAAGGCCATATCCCTGGCTTATTAATATCCCTTTTTTGGCCCAGGTATCTATAAGCGAAACAGAAAGTGACTCCCCGCCCACAACAATATATTTTAATTTTTTTGGAATAAAATCGTGAAAGGCACTGGTTTTCACCATCATCCGCAACATGGTAGGAACCGCCAAAAACAAGGAAACGGGCTCTTCTTCTATGTACTGAAGCAGTTTTTTAGGCCTAAATTTTTTCATGAAATCTACACGGGCGCCCCGGTGAAGCATAGGCAACAACAACACATTCCAACCCGAAGTATGATAAGGCGGCAAGGCATTTATAGTATGATCTTTTGAAGTGATCTCCAGCTGAACGGATGTGTTTAAACTGTTCCAGAACAACATTCGGTTGGTATATAAAACCCCTTTGGGCTTTCCGGTAGTTCCCGAAGTATAAAAAATAAAGATGGGATGATCTTCCGCTATTTCAAATTTTTCTAAAGTGATATCCGGGTTTTGTATAAACGCCTGACTAAAAAAGGACGCTGTAGGAATTACAGAAATCCCTGATTTTTCCTGCAATTTTACCGCTTTGGACT
>JAWOHC010000398.1:0-6617 GCA_046496275.1 Gillisia sp. | reverse complement strand
GAATATCCCATCGTAATAAGGACAATGGCAATAATCATAATTAGAGGATGCTCTACAAGATACAATCTTGAGATTGAATCCTTCATAACCCCGCCCATACCAATTGCACTAAACTTACTGAAATGAGGCGATACAAAATAAAGCACGATCCCAATCAACAACTGTATATGGGAGGCGATAAGGGTAAAAAGCGCTATCCTGAAGTTGGTTGCTCCATATTCTTTATTGGAAACATACCCCACAATGGCATTTATGGAGGCGATTATCAAGACTATTAAAACCAGATAAGCCCAGTAGGAGTGAATAAATTGAACTGTTTCGTACATAATTTTTAATTTCAGTAAATATAGTTTTTTTTAACAAAAAAACCACCCCGAAATTTCGGGGTGGTTTGAATATATATGTGATTAAAATTTCTAGTTAAAAGAATATCTTAAACCAACCTGCATTTGCCATCTTGAAGAAGATAACCCTGCATCATCAATCTGATTTATCGTGGAACCTGTATTAGGATCAAACGTAAATTGTGGAGTTGTTCCATCTTCAGCAAATCCTTTGAAATCTGTAAATCTCTGTGTTCCAGTAAAATATCTAACACCCCAATCTTTATTTAGGAAGTTGGTGAAATTAAAAATATCAGCAGAAAATTCAAATTTATGATTTGTTTCTTTTATTTTAACAGAAAATTCCTGAGCAAATTTAAGGTCTATGATATGTGACCAATCTGTTCTATCACCGTTTCGTTCTGCAAATTGTCCTCTTCTGCTTCTTAAATAGTCATCACCTTCAATGAAAGCATTCATCTGATTCCATTGATCAGCAGCAGTAGTTGTAACAATACCATCTCTGTTTACAATATCCACCAAATTAGCTTCAGCCTGATTTGTAGGAATGTAAGGTAGTGCTCCAGTGTTATTACCTGTATCATTTATCAAACGGGCACCGTTTACCGCATAACTGAAAGGATCACCTTGTCTACCTTCGTAGAATATTCCGATACGGGTATTTAGATTTTCATTCCATTTAAATTCAATTGTAGAATTCGATATTATACGATGTCCTGGAGAAAAATCAGATCTGGAAAGACCAAGGTTATTAGAACCGTTAATAGACTCCTGAAATCTCCATTGTGAACTGTTTTGAGATGATGTTGCATCAAATAACACATTGGATTCTCCGTAAGAGTAAGAAACTTGTCCTGTAACATCAATAAATGAACTGTAAAAGTTTTTAGCTAATGTACCGGAAATATTATAGGAGTTTCCTTCCTTAACATTATAACCCATGTACACTGCGTCATAAGTGTTATCAAATCTATCATTGGCATAATGAAAACGCGATCCAGCACCGGTGGTTGTAAATTGTGGCCCTTCAAGGTTGATGTTTTCATACGCCACTGCATTAACATCATCATTGTAAATGAAATCTGCAGAAATTGTCCAGTTCCCAGGTAATTTTTGATCTACAGCAATATTAGTCTTCCAAACCTGTGGAAGTTTAAAATCTTTAGCAAATAAATTGATCTCTCCTCCAACTTGGCCAGATCCCTGAGCAGGAACTTTTAATTGATTATTTGGGTCAGGTTCAAAAAATGGAGTATTATCCCCACTTAATTGTACATATCCAGTAGTTATTCCATTATTGTTATATGCTCCACCAGGCCATACTAAAGGTAATCTGGAAGTAAAGATACCTGTACCACCTCTTACCTGCGTGGTTCTATCACCTTTTACATCCCAGTTAAATCCAAAACGAGGAGCAAAGTGTATGTTGGCATCAATACCTTCTCCTATTTTTGCACCTCTTAAATTCTGACCCTGAGCTTCAAGAAGAGGAATAGTTCTGTTATTAAAATCTTCATTAACAACACCATCACCCCAAAATGGAACGTCAATTCTTGCACCAAAGGTAAGTTTTAAGTTATCGGTTGCATTAAACACATCCTGAACATATAATCCAAATTGGAAAATATCAAATTCAGCTGCTCCTTCTGAATCATCACCCGATCCACCAATTAAGGAATATCCATGACGATAAAGATTAGGCTTATTTCCTTGAATGAAATCATTTAAATTACTAAATCTATAATCTCCAAAATTTTGTCTAAAAAATACGTTTTTGGAAGAAGAAAATTCATTGTTGGTACCAATAGTAATATTGTGTCTACCAGCGTAGATATCAAAATTATTAGTTAAAGTTAAATTGCTTTGATCTAAAGCGTTGGCAGTAGAAAAAGGTTCAGATCCAAAATTTATATTTCCCTGACCGTCAACCACCTGGACCCTTGGAAAATTCCCTCCTTCAGGATCTCTGTTGTCATTTACTCTTGTCCAACCAAGAATAAAATTATTGGCCATATTATTTCCAATTTGGGAACTTAATTCCAGCGCGGTAGAATTGGTTACCGATTCAAAATTCACAGCCCCATTGAAGAAATTAATATTGCCGGCATCTGAACCTCTTGCCTGTAATTGAACTGCTTTAACATAACTATGTTTAAGAGACAATTTATTGTTTTCGTTGATGTTCCAGTCAATTTTTCCGATTAATTTATCACTTACCAAAGAGGAAGCAGTATTTAAAAATACCCCTGGCTCATATCCATATTCATTAACCAAAAAGTTTGACAAGTTAATAATATCAGCCTCAGATGAATTTCCTCTATAATTTGAAAAATTAAAAGGTTGTGGGGTCTCATTATCCTGTCTTTCATAATTCACGAAAAAGAATAATTTATTCTCTAAGATTGGACCGCCTATTCTTAAACCTGTTGTTAATGCACTAAATTCATCAAGTCTCTCTCTCTCATCACCATCACCAACTAATCCAACAGGTGTCTTACCTGCTAATTTTTCATTTCTTAAAAAGCTATATACCGAACCTTCAAATTGGTTGGTACCAGACTTTGTAACGGCATTGATACTACCACCTGCAAATCCAGATTGTCTCACATCAAAAGGAGCAACATTAATTTGAAATGATTCAATTGCATCTAATGAAATTGGACTAACACCCGTTTGACCACCATTTGTACCACTTGCAGCTAATCCAAAAACGTCATTATTTACCGCTCCATCAATATAAAGGGCGTTATAACGGTTGTTTTGTCCTGCAATAGAAATTACATCATCACCACTTACCTGAGCTTGTGGAGTTAAACGCGCGAAATCTGCAATGTTTCTTGATAGAGAAGGCAATGTGTTCACCTGTCTTTGGCTTACATTGGTTTCAGCTCCGGTTTTTCCAGAGTCAAAAACACCATCTCTCATTCCTGTAATCACAATTTCATCCAGGGCATTTTGAGATTCACCCATTTCAGCACTAATATTCCTTGACTCTCCCAGACTTAAATTAATATTTCCAGAAGTAAAAGTTTCAAATCCAACATAAGTAATCGTAATAAGGTAAGGACCTCCTACTCTCATGTTTGAAATTCGGTAAAATCCATCAAAATCTGCCATAGCCCCATATTGAGTGCCTGAAGGCTGATGTACCGCAACAACATTAGCTCCCGGAAGTGGTTCTCCTGCAGAGTCCAAAACTCTTCCATTGATCGCAGAAGTGGTAACACCCTGAGCAAATGTCATGGCCGTCAACATAAAAAAAGCCACGATAAATAAACTGGTAATTCTTTTCATTTTACTTTTAATATTATGATTTATAATTCACGGCAAATGAAGTAAAATAAGGCTTAGCAAACTTTAACGTAATGTTAAGATTTCTATTTTAACATCTTTTGAATTACAAACATAAAACAAATATTCAAATGATTGAATCCCTGCAGTTTAAAGTAATTAATGGTTTATTAACAATAGCGAAATAGTTATTTTAAAAAGAAATTTAAGAGACTTTTAGTAGAACTGTCATGGTTTTGAACGTCAGATTCCTGAATTTCGGTGAGAATTTCGGTCGCAAGTTGCTTTCCTAATTCCACTCCCCATTGATCATAACTGTAAATATTCCAGATAATGCCCTGAACAAATATTTTGTGTTCATACATCGAGATCAACTTGCCTAGACTGGTTGGGGTTAATTTATCGATCAAAATAGAAGTAGTAGGCTTATTCCCCTTAAAAACTTTAAAAGGAGTCAGTTGTTCTATTTCTTCTGAAGAAAGGTTTTTTTCTTTCAGCTCCTTGATCACTTCTTCGGCAGTTTTTCCCATCAACAAAGCTTCTGTTTGGGCGAAATAATTGGCCATTAACTTTTGGTGATGATCTTTATCTTTATGTAAAGAGTGTTTAAATCCGATAAAATCTGCCGGTATCAATTTAGTTCCCTGGTGGATCAATTGAAAAAATGCGTGTTGCGAATTGGTTCCGGGTTCTCCCCATATAATATTTCCGGTTTCATAGGAAACAGGATTCCCATTCCTGTCGGTACTTTTTCCATTGCTTTCCATAATAGCCTGCTGCAAATAAGAAGGAAGTTTCTGCAGGTATTGCGTATAAGGTATTACAGCTTCGCTTTCGGCTTTAAAAAAGTTGTTATACCAAATGCTTATCAAAGCGAGTTGTACAGGAATATTCGTGCTAAAATCTTCATTTTTAAAGTGGAGATCCATCTCATGGGCTCCTTCCAGCAATTCATCAAATTGATGGTATCCTATTGCAAGACTAATCGATAAACCAACCGCGCTCCAAAGTGAAAAACGGCCTCCTACCCAATCCCACATCGGGAAAATATTTTCAGGAGCTATCCCAAAATCTTTCACTTTCTCAATATTGGTTGATACCGCTACAAAATGTTTGGAAACAGCTTCAACTGGTGCGGTCCTCTTTAACCAGGCTCTTGCAGTATTGGCATTAGACAAGGTTTCCTGAGTGGTAAAGGTTTTGGAAACTATTAAAAACAAGGTGGTTTCCGGATTGAGATCCTGCAAGGTTTCATGAACATGATCCCCGTCCACATTGGAAATATAATGCAGGTTTAAATGATTTTTATAGAACTTCAAGGATTCGGTTACCATGACCGGTCCAAGATCTGATCCGCCTATACCAATATTCACAATATCTGTAAATGCCAATCCCGTGTGACCTTTCAGGACTCCATTAATGACTTCGGTTGAAAATTCCCTGATTTTTTTCTTAGCCTCATACACTTCCGGAACCACATTTTTCCCCTCTAAAATCACCTCCTCGTTCTGCGGAACTCTTAATGCTGTATGCAGGACAGGACGATTCTCTGTTCTGTTGATAGACTCTCCGCCATAATAGGATTTTATAGCCTCTTTTAAACCGCATTCTTCAGCGAGTTCAAGGAGCATCTCCCGAGTTTCAACCGTGATCCTGTTTTTACTAAAATCCACATAAAAATCCTCCCATTCAATTTTAAGGTCTTCAGCTCTTTTTGAATCTTCCTGGAACAGGTTTTTCATCTCTAAATCCTTGATCTCCAAAAAATGTTTTTCAAGTTTTTTCCAGGCTTCTGTTTTGGTAGGATCGATATTTTTCATTTGTAGCTGTTTATTATTTCGACTTCGCTCAATACAAGCGTTTTTTATCGGTCATATGTAATTCGCATATCATCATCGATGTTTGGATCGTGTTTCCGCTATGCTCATTTCATGGTATGTTATATTTCTTTGAACTGGATTTCATCAATCGCTATTCTTACAGGCTCAATTGCTGCAAAATAATCGTCCTTTAATTTCTCTGCAATAGGCTCAGCCGCAGGAAGGTTTTGGCGGAAGGGATCCACCTGTTGCCCACGAACCCAGAACCTGTAACAAACATGAGGCCCTGTTGCCAGACCTGTACTGCCCACAAAACCAATGACATCACCTTGTTTTACGCGTTGTCCTACCCTTACATTGCGCTTAGACATGTGCAAATACTGGGTTGTGTAGGTTTCATTATGTTTTACCTTAACATAATTCCCATTTCCGCCTGTATATCCCGATGCGATCACAGTTCCATTTGCTGTACTCCATATTGGAGTCCCGTGCGGTGCTGCATAATCTGTACCTTTGTGGGCTTTCCATCGTTTCTGAACCGGATGAAACCTGTTGCCGGAAAACCTGGATGAGATCCTGCTAAAATTTAAAGGAGCTTTTAGGAAAAAGCTTTGAAGGGGTCGTGCCTCTTCATCATAATAATCACTTTTGCCAGATTCGGTATCTACCATATAACTGAATGCGTAATATGGCCTGTCCTGATGCACAAATACTGCTCCTTCAATATTCTCGATCCCGGCATAAATAGTGTCGTTAATATACTTTTCATTATACACCATCTTGAATTGATCCCCTTTTTGAAGTTTCCAAAAATCGATACTCCATTGATAAATACTGCTTAATTCATGGGTTAAAAGAACACTTAAACCCTGGTTTTGCATCGCCTCTGAAAGGCTGCTCGTAATAACACCTGAGATCACTTTTTTCTTAATACTTATAGGCTTACTTGCTTTATAAGCCGCTATGTTATCTCCAATACTAACCACGGTATATTCAATACGATCATTCTCGTAAATAAAAAACTGTGCGGTCCTGGCAGAATCCCTGGATCTTAGGACGGTATAAGGTTTTCCAACTATTAACCTTGTAGGATCCAGGGTTTCCCGTACTTTTTCAGTGATTTCATACACTTTTCCAGGCGTTACTCCCTGGGTATCTAGGA
>JAWOHC010000386.1:0-5354 GCA_046496275.1 Gillisia sp. | reverse complement strand
CAAAATCCGGATAATCTACACTTTCTTTAGAGTCGGTACCATAATTAACAACATCTATTTCTTTGGTTTCCAGATATGCCATTATAGCATGTTTATACTCGGTTCCTGCGTGATCGTTTCCTATTGAGATTGTCATAGTTATGTTTTTTAGTTTAGCAAAGGTAAAAAATGGCTTGTTAACTTAAATTATTTTGATTGTTAATTACTAAGTGTACTTCCTTTATTTTAAAGACTTTGTAAATAGTGATAAATTGTGCATAACATTTAGTTAGAATCTAACAACGAAATTTGGATAAGTGGATTAAAATTAGAATAGAAAAAATTAAGGCTTAAAAGCAAATTATAACTCTGCAATTTGTAGAGAACTTATGAGCATCAAAAAGCGGATTGTGAACAACCGAAATAAAATTAATTTTCACTATTTTATATTAACAAGATTTTATTAACCATTGTTAAGTAAATCTTAAAAATCTTTCAGAATCAGGAAGTTGACCACTTATAGTTTTGTTAACAAGTTGAAATCAATTGTTGGTAATGAGAAATGCAATTTTATGTCAAAAAAGTTATGCTACAAATTAACAAGCTATAATAAGCATCAGTTTTAATTTTAGTAAAAGAATAAAAATGAAATTAATATTATATATGTTAACAACTATAGCTTTTTTGAGAAAGAAACTAATGGGATGATTTTAATACTTTTTTATCTCAAACCATGTATAGTGCTTCGAATAAGACTTTTTCAATAAACCTTATTTTTAATTTTTTATAATGATATTCTAAACAATGAACTATACAAGAATCCCTTATTTCACTTGGTTTTTAATAGGACTTAAATAAAAAATATAAAATTTTATTTAATATATATATTGGTAGTTTTATCAAGTAAACTAATTTGTTTTGAATAAGTGGTTACCTGGATTTCTGTGAAGGAATTTTTATTCAAAGTTTTATTTACAAGCGCAACTACTCCTAAAACCCCCAGAAGGAAAATAAGAAAAAACAACATTGATATTTTAGAGGACTTACTCAAAATCATAACATTATTTAAAATAATTAAGGGGAAATTTGCGGGGAGTTTATTGGGGAATGGGAATATGAATTTAAGAAACTTTTAATAAAAAACAAATGATTTATCAAAAAAATATTTCTTAACTATTTGTTAATCAAAGTAATTCCGCTATTTATAAGGCTTAACTAATAAAACTTACTTAACAAATCTTTAGCGGCTTATTATTCTAAAGTCACATAATAGCTGTAATTTTATGCTTTATTTAAATTTATGAAGAAGAAAAATAGTAAATCGAATACATCTGGAGGCAGGGATAATTTTTCAAAAAGCATTCTGGATATCTTAAGAAAATCACCTGAAACCGCTTTTAATTATAAACAAATTGCTGCAAAACTTGGATTAGATGACCCTGGTTCAAGAAATAAGATTATAAAAGTATTGGCGCAGCTTGCTGCTAAAAAGCAAATTAAGGAAGAAGACAGGGGGAAATTCAAAATTGAAGCAAACCTGGAATATTATACCGGTATCCTTGATATGACCACCAAAGGTTTTGGTTATGTTGTGGTAGAAGAACTGGAGGACGATGTTTTTATTCCACAAAATGCTTTGAACAAGGCACTAAACGGGGATGAAGTAGAAATTTATATCTACAATAAACGCAACAAAAGAAAATCGGAAGGGGAAGTAGTAAAAATACTTAAGCGTAAACGTATAGAATTTGTAGGGATTCTTCAGCTGAAGGATAATTTTGGTTTTGTAGCCATTGCAGACCCAAAGATGTATACCGATATTTTTGTTCAGAAAAATAAGATACTCGATGCACAGGATGGAGATAAAGTAGTTGTTATTTTGGAAGAATGGCCTGAAAAGGCTGATTCACCTTTTGGAAGAGTAAAAGAAGTCCTGGGGAAACCCGGCGAGCACCAAACAGAAATGCATTCCATATTAGCCCAATATGGATTGCCGCATGAATTTCCAAAAGAAATTGAAGATTTTGCCAATGGTATTGATACTTCTATTAAGGATTCTGAAATCAAAAAAAGAAGGGATCTTCGGGATACCCTTACGTTCACTATTGACCCGGAGGATGCCAAGGATTTTGATGATGCATTGAGTTTTGAGGTGCTTGAAAACGGAAATTATAATATAGGAATTCATATAGCAGATGTTTCCCATTACCTGCAACCGGGCACAGTTTTAGACCAGGAGGCTTATGAACGTGCAACCTCGATATATCTTGTAGACCGTGTAGTGCCTATGTTGCCTGAAGTACTTTCAAACAATGCCTGTTCATTGCGGCCTAATGAGGAAAAGTATACTTTTTCAGCAATTTTTGAAATAGATACCAAAGGCCATGTAATGGATCAATGGTTTGGAAGAACTGTAACAAACTCCGATTATAGATTTGCCTACGAAGAGGCACAACATATCATCGAAACAAACCAGGCTGTGATTCCGGATGAAATTTCCATTCAGGAAAGCGGGTATACCGTAAATGATGATGTGGTTTCCGCTATTACAACCATGAACGATCTCGCTGTTAAAATGCGGGAAAGAAGGATGAAAGCTGGTGCGATATCCTTTGATAAAGTGGAAGTGAAATTTCAGTTAAGTGAAACCAATGAACCTATTGGAGTATATTTTAAAACTTCCAATGAAGCTAATAAGCTCATTGAAGAATTTATGCTTTTGGCCAATAAAAAAGTGGCCGAGTTCATTGGAAAGCAAACTCCAAAAAAGACTTTTGTATATCGTTGTCATAATGAACCGGATGAAACCAGACTTAATTCTTTACAAGCGGTTATTTCAAAATTTGGCTATAAAATAGATTTAAAGGATAAAAAATCCATCGCTAATTCCCTTAATGCGCTTTTAAGCGACGTACAGGGGAAAAAAGAGCAAAATATGGTAGATACACTTACTATCAGGACGATGAGTAAGGCGTACTACAGCACCAAGAATATAGGGCATTACGGTTTGGCTTTCGATCATTATTCTCATTTTACCTCTCCTATAAGAAGGTATCCAGATGTGATGACCCATAGATTGCTTCAGGAATACCTGGATAATAAACCATCTGCTAAAGAAGAGGAATACGAGGAAAAATGTAAACATAGCAGTGATATGGAAAGTCTTTCCACCAGTGCTGAAAGGGATTCTATAAAATTCATGCAGGTTAAATTTATGCTTGATCACCAGGAAGAAGAATTTTTAGGAGTTATTTCCGGAGTTACAGAATGGGGTATTTATGTGGAAATTGAAGCCAATAAATGCGAAGGAATGGTCAGACTTAGGGATATTAGGGATGATCATTATGAATTCGACGAGGAACAATATGCCATCGTTGGAAGAAAATCCAAAAATAAATATACACTTGGTGATGAAGTGTATGTAAATGTAAAAAATGCCGATTTGGTAAAAAGACATCTGGACTTTAATCTATTAGGAAGTAAAAAAAGCGTAGAAAAGGAATAGGTCATCATGTATTACTTTTCATAAAAAAAACAATAAGGTTCAGGCTTTATAGCTATTTTACGGAAATACTGAAGTAACAGGCCAGAAGGCAGGTCTTGAAGGAACTCCTAAAGATATACTCTAAAACCTTATCTTTGTAGAAATCACATTCGTGTATGATTCAAGATATTTTGGCCGCCATACCTTTGGGAATTTTCTTGGCTTTTTTACTTGGACCCGTTTTCTTTGTTTTGTTGGAAACAGCTGCAATTAAAGGATTCAGAGCTGCATTTTCTTTTGATTTAGGCGTAATCGTGGCCGATATTGTTTTTCTTTTTATAGCATATCTTAGTACTTCAAAATTACTTTCAAGTTTAAAAAACGACCCTGCACTCTTTATTTTTGGAGGAATGGTGCTGGCAACTTATGGGTTAATGTCGTTTATACAAACTAAAAAATCACTACCAATTGAAGATGAAATTCCGGAAGTAAGACAATTAAACAGAAGAGATTATTTTGGTTTGGGAGTTAAAGGTTTCCTTCTCAATTTCATCAATATTGGAGTATTGGGATTCTGGCTTGGATTGATCATCGTTTTTGGTCCTACCCTTAATATGGAAACAAACAGGATTTCTGTGTTTTTCGGAACCATTCTAATCACGTACCTTTTAATAGATATTGTTAAAATACTACTGGCTAAAAAGCTGAACAGAAAATTAACACCTAATCGTATCTACCTAATGAAGAAAGGCATTAGTGTTTTGATGATAATTTTTGGGGTAATCCTAATCGTTAGAGGAGTTTTTCCTAAAAGGGCTGAAAAGTTACAGGATCGAATTGATATTATTCAACCTGAAAACATGGTCTCTGTATTTCCGAAGGATTCAAAAGTTTCCTTCTTTTAGGGGGAACTTTAAGTTCTTGCTGGATTTTACAGTACGGAAGACATCGTGGTAAACTTAGGTTAGATAGGCCATATACACAGTCCTTGATCCTTTCAACTTCCAAATGATAGGTATAAAAAAAAGCCCCCTTTTCAGGAAGCTTTTTTGAGGCATCGAGCGGATTCGAACCGCTGTACGAGCTTTTGCAGAGCTCTGCCTAGCCACTCGGCCACGATGCCATTAATTTTGGTTGGCAAATGTAACAAAATTTTCCAGTTTCTTAACAAAAAACTATCGGGATTTAGTTCTGCACACACTTACCAATTCTACATCGCCCCCAATAGGAGGGTTTATTTTTGATACACAGACCTTTACTTTTTTTACAAGATTCAATTCTGATAATGTTCTAACAAGAATACGTTCTGCAACGGTTTCCAATAATTTAGATCGAATGGCCATCTCTTCTTTTACTATTTTATTAAGATGAACATAATCGATGGTGTCTTCTAAAGAATCTGTTTTAGCTGAAAGGGACAAATCACCGTGTACTGTTAGATCTACGCGATAATCGCTTCCAATTTTCGCTTCTTCTTCCAAACAACCGTGATTCGAGAAGGTTCGTATGTTTTTTAATTTGATGGTTCCCACACTTTTTTTTACAAATGTAAAACCCTACAACTAAATATTTTCGAAAAATCTCATTTTTCGAACTTTATTAAGCTTTTCAATCTTTAGCTTGCTTAGGAGTAATTGATTGGTATTCCCGAGGGAATTTTTGATAACTTTGCCAACTATTTTTTATCCAGAATTATTATGACTGAATTAAAAAAATCCCTCAATTTTATTGAGCAAATCATAGAAGACGATCTAAAGGGAAATTATTCCAGGGAACAATTGAAATTTCGTTTTCCTCCGGAACCCAATGGGTATTTACATATTGGGCACGCAAAATCCATTTGTCTCAATTTTGGATTAGGTGAAAAATATGGAGCTCCGGTAAATCTTAG
>JAWOHC010000364.1:0-6441 GCA_046496275.1 Gillisia sp. | reverse complement strand
AATTATGAATTTAACGCATCTTACCGGATATACAATTTTCTATTTACAGGAGTTGAAATAATACCTGTTTCAATTTCAAAGGTACTACCTTAGATTTCAAGTTTCAAATCTTCGGGATAAAGCCTGAAACTAAGGCGGTGATATTTTGTAATACCATATTTAATAATAGCGGCGCGATGTTCTGCCGTGCCGTAGCCTTTATTTTGCTTCCAGTTATACATGGGGAATTCCTCGTGGATCTTTTCCATATAGGCATCTCTGTAGGTTTTTGCCAGGATGGAAGCTGCGGCAATATTTAAATATTTTCCATCTCCCTGGATCACGCACAGGTGCGGGATATTTTTATAAGGCTTAAACCTGTTTCCATCCACCAGAATATGCTCCGGTGAAAGTGTGAGATCGTCTATACATTGATGCATGGCCAGGATGGAAGCGTTGAGAATATTGATCTCGTCTATCCTAAAATTATCTACAAAAGATACCGAATAATTCAGTGCTTTTTTCTCAATAATGCCCTTGAGAACCATCCGGTTTTCCCTCGTTACCATTTTGGAATCATTGATGAGCGCGTGTTTAAATCTTTTTGGTAAAATCACGGCAGCAGCTGTTACCGGCCCTGCCAGGCAGCCTCGGCCAGCTTCATCAGTTCCGCATTCGGTTAGTTTATAATTGAAGGAGTTTTTAAGCATTGCCAAAAATAATTAAATAATGGCACTGGAAAAAGATTTTGCTGTTCAATTTAGAGTTGAAATATGGGGAGAAGGGTTCAGGTTTTATGACCTGAAACGTTTGAACCTTCCTTTAGATAGAACTGGCGGGAATCATGATGCCAATCTTGTAGCAGATGTGTTCAATGTGCCAGCTGGAGATAATAGGTGGCAGTGGTTAATACCTCAAAATGCATTAAATGCGAATCCATTGCTGGGACAAAATCCGCTTTAATATTTTTAATGTTTCATCTTTATTTTTTAAAGGCTGTCTGAAAAGGCAGCCTTTTTTTTTAGTTAAAAAATTTGACAGCAAATCAAAGTTCAGCACCTGTTTTATTGAATGAGTTTATTTTTTTTTAAGGAAGCCTAAGGGGTTTGTAAATATATTTCAGCCAAAAGAATCCTTTTGTGTAAAGGCTTTACTTCATTCTTTACTTCAAGGATCTCCTCTAAAAATTTATTTATATAATCAGGTTTTAAGCAATTAATTGCAAAATTGACGCAACCAATTAAGAGGTTTTACATCTAAAGGTTAGCGTAGTGATAATGATTTAACACTTTAAAGCTCATAATAAATTAGGTGTATTAAGAATTTATTATGATTTTTGACGCAAGCTAATTCAAAACAACAAACTAATGAAAAAAAGATTAAATGGAATTCTGACACTATTCTTAGTGCTCGTGGTGCAATTAACCTTTGCACAGCAACAAACAGTGACGGGAACCGTGACTGATGAAAGTGGTTTGCCGCTCCCAGGGGTAAACATAATTATTAAGGGTACCTCCACAGGAGTACAGACTAATTTTGACGGAAATTATTCAATCCAAGCCGCTCAGGGCGACATTTTGGTTTTTTCCTTCATAGGTCTTAAAACTGCAGAATACCCTGTAGGCAGCAGTAATGTTGTCAATGCGACATTACAAGGTGATGCCGCACAACTTGATGAGGTGGTTGTAACTGCTTTAGGTATTCGATCTGCTCCGCGATCTTTAAGTTATGCAGTAGAAACCGTAAGTGCTGATGAAATTGAAAATGCCGGGGAAACCAACCTTGTAAATGCGCTTTCTTCAAAAGCTGCAGGGGTAAGTGTAGTAAGTGCTTCAGGTTCTGTGGGTGCATCTTCCAATATTAGAATAAGGGGAAATACATCTATTAACAGATCCAACAGCCCATTATTTGTAATCGATGGAGTTCCTATTGATAACTCAAGTGTAGGAAATGGAGTTGGAGGAACTGATAGTTCTAACAGAGCGATCGATATTAATCAGAATGATATTGCATCTATCGATATCCTTAAAGGAACTGCAGCTCAAACTTTATATGGTTTAAGAGCGGCAAATGGGGTAATTATCATTACAACCAAAAAAGGTCAAACGGGAGCACCAATGGTTTCTGTTTCATCCACTTTACAATTCAGTGATGTAAACAAGTTACCTGAATTACAAAGCGAATTTGCTCAAGGTTCTCCGGTTGGTGGCGTTGCAACGTACAGAGGTCCTGAGACCCGTGAGGGATTTAGCTGGGGCCCAAGAATAAGTTCTCTTGAATTTGATGGAGATACTACTTATCCTTATGACAGAAATGGAAGATTGGTCCCTCAGGGAACCGGAAACGGACAACCGGCCAATGCATATGACCAGTATGACTTTTTTGTTACTGGTGTGCTAAACGAGCAAAGCGTTTCTGTAAGAGGAGGATCTGAAGCCGTAAAATATTTTGTTTCAGGAGCAAAATTAAATCAAACAGGAACTTCTCCTGTGGAAGAATTTAACCGAAGATCATTTAGAGCAGATATAACTGCCGATCTTACCGACAATTTCGAGATATCAGCAAGTGGAAACTTTGTTACTTCCGGAGGCCGTAGAGTACAGCGTGGATCTAACGTATCTGGAATCATGTTGGGATTGGTGCGTTCAACCCCCTCTTTTGACAATGGGAACGGTCTTACGGGACGCGATGCTGCAAATACACCGGGCTCTTATGAATTACCGGATGGTAGACAAAGAAGTTACAGAGCTGGTATTTATGACAACCCTTACTGGACAGTTGCTAAAAACCCTTCTACAGATGATGTAAAAAGGTTTATTGGTAGATTAAGCTTTGAATATAAGCCAATGGATTGGGCAACTATTCGAGGTACTTATGGATATGATCAATACTCTGATATTAGAAAAGCGGGTGTAGACAGAAATTCTGCTGCGAACCCTCAAGGCCAGGTCTTTGATAACAATATTTTTAATGAGGACATAAATACTCAATTACTCCTTCTGGTAAACAGGGATATTAATGAAGACATCACGTTTGACGCTATTTTTGGTTATGATGGTTATAGAACAGAAAGTCTTTTTAGAAATACTTTAGGGAACAATCTTACCATTCCTGCATTCTTCAATGTAAGCAATACTGCCAGTCAGGCCGTAGCTGAATCTGCCGGACGAAAACAACTTGATGGTATTCTTTCTGAACTTAAATTTGGCTTCTATGACACCTTCTTTTTAACAGGTGCTATAAGAAATGACTGGTCTTCAACTTTACCAGAAGACGACAACGATTTCCAATCCTATAGTGTGGGAGGTACGTTTGTATTTACAGAACTGTGGAAAAATGACTTTATGAACTATGGAAAATTGAGAGGTTCATATGGTAAGACAGGGAATGATGCCCCTATATTTTCTACATTAACATACTACAATGCGGCAGCAGCAGGAGGAGATGGGTTTATTGATTCAAACCAGTTTCCTATTTTTTCAACGGTAGCTTTTGAGAGATCTTCACAGTTGGGGAATCCTAACATAAGACCTGAGATCACTACGGAATACGAATTAGGTGCAGAATTTAGATTCTTTCAATCAAGACTGAGACTGGATGTTGCTTATTACGACAAGGAAACCGCAGATCAGATTATCTCCATTGACCAACCGGCAGTAACCGGATTTACTTCAAGAATTATAAATGCCGGAGTTATTTCAAATAAAGGTTGGGAAGCTGTTTTAAGTGGAAGTCCTGTGCAAACAGAAAACTTCAACTGGAATATAGATGTCAACTGGACGACTTTTGAAAATATAGTCGAGGAACTAGCGGAAAATGTTCAATCTATTACATTGGCCGGATTTACTTCTACATCTTCCAGAGTTATTGCTGGAGAGCCTTACGGTGCAATTTTTGGTTCAAGATACGCCAGGAATGATGCAGGTGAAATATTGATTGGTGATAATGGTTTCCCTATTGTAGATACTGAAGATGGAATTGTTGGAGACCCTACTCCAGATTGGACCATGGGTGTTAGAAATACCTTTAGCTATAAAAACTTTTCGGTCTCTGCTCTTTTAGACATTAGAAAAGGTGGAGATGTGTGGTGTGGTACTTGTGGTATTCTTGATTATTTTGGAACATCTCAGGTGACAGCAGATCAAAGAAATATTACTGATTTTGTGTTTGAAGGAGTTAATGTTAATTCCGGCCAGGCTAATACTACCGAAGTTGCTCTATATGACCCTGCCAACGCGTTGAGTGCGAACAGATGGGTTAGATATGGATTTGGTGGATTATCAGAAGATTATATATACGATTCTTCCTGGGTAAGATTGCGGGAAACCTCTATATCTTATGCCTTGCCATCCGCACTTTTAGATTCATCTTTTTTAACGGGAGGTTCCATAACTTTATCAGGTCGTAATTTGTTTCTAATTACCGATTATCCCGGAATTGACCCAGAGACCAATTTAACAGGAGCTTCAAATGGTATTGGTTTAGATTACTTCAACCAACCAAATACCAAAAGTTATTCACTTAATGTTAAAGTTAACTTTTAAAAAATAAATAAATGAGACGTAACAAATTAATTAAAAAGATAGTCACTCTATTTTTCAGTGTTGCTCTATTGGCATCCTGTGATTATGATGATGTGAACCAGGACCCAACCCGTCCGGGAGGTGACAATGTGCCTTTAGTGGCCATTGTACCTGCTATGCAAACCCAAACCCATAGAAATTTAACAGCAGTACTCGGAAGGTTTGCCGGTATCATTATGCAACAATGGGAGGGGACAGATGCTCAACAACTTCAATACACATCTTACGTGATTGGGGAAAATGACGCAAATAACCCCTGGAATTTTGGGCTTTACACAGGGTCTATGAGAGATGCTGCAGATATTATAGATAGAGCTACGCTTACCAATTCTCCCAACACCAGAGGATTGGCAAAGATCTATATGGCGATCAATCTTGGTTTGGCTACTAATGTTTGGGGTGATGTACCCTATTCTGAAGCCTTTTTAGGAGAAGAGAATTTGGCCCCTAAATACGATAGCCAGGAAGCTATTTACAACGAGATCCAAAACCTTTTATCTGAAGCTATTGTAGATCTTCAAGCTGAAGACCCTGCAGGAATTCAGGGAAGTCTGGTAGCTGGAAACGCTGCCAGCTGGGTGAAAACAGCTCATGGTTTAAAGGCGCGATTTTTTATCCAAACTACCAGTGTCAAATCTGATGCCGCAGCTAATGCTCTCGTGCAGGCCCAACTTGCAATGGCCAGTAATGCAGAGCAGAAGACATTCTTTTTTGAAGACACTCAAAACGGTGGACATCCTTTAGCATTATTTGGACTTCAACGGCCAAATACAATGGTAATTGGAAATTTTTTCGCCAATATTATGGATGGTGATCCAAGAAAGCCTTTATATATGGCTGAAGCAACCGGAGGTAACTTTTTATATTTTAGCAGCACCAATCCAAATTTGGTCTGGAGTAAGCTGAACAGTCCCTCTCCGGTTTTAAGCTACTCTGAAGTGAAATTTATTGAAGCTGAAGCTCTGGAGAGAACAGGTGGAGACGGTACAGACGCTTTAAAAGCAGCAATACGTGCAAACATGGCATTTTTAGGAGTTTCTGCTGCCAATATTGATGCATATATCAGCACTGTTGGGGATGCTACTATCGAACTTATTATTACTGAAAAGTATAAAGCTCTTTATGGACAATCTCCTATACAGGTATGGAATGATTTTAGAAGAACTGGTATTCCAAATATCACTCCCAATGTTAATGGAAGTAATGGAAATAACCCTTCTGGAATAGTTCCAAGAAGGTTATTATACCCTATTGCTGAAAGACAATCAAATCCAGATTCTTATGAAGCGGCTATTCAAGCCCAGGGAGGACATTTGCAAGATGATGATATATGGGTATTCCCTCGTGATTAGTCATTTTATATCTTATAAAACCGATTAATCCATTGTAAATAATTAAAGAGACTGCCCATAAAGCAGTCTCTTTTTTGGTTTTGGAACTCTTTAAATTTTATAGACGAAGGTCTTCCTGTTAAACCAAACAAACAATTTATTGATGGATTTAAAAATTTCTTTTAAACCCACAGCAGAATATTATATGAAACTTTTCAATTTTTAATATAGGAGACTGATCAAAATCCGTTTTAATATTTTTAATACTTAGGTTTTAATTTTTTGTATATCCGTTAAGAAACCCAAAAGGCTAAATTGAACTAAAAGTGTAACGTCGAGCGCAGTCGAGACGTTTTTGTTTGACCCTTCCACTGCGCCCAGTGGGACTCCTTCGACAGAGCCTGTCTTGAGCAAGTCGAAAAGCTCAGGGGGACAAAAACTGTTTTCAGGTTTCTAAACGGATAAGCATTTAATTTTAAAGGCTGTCTGAAAAGGCAGCCTTTTTTTAGTTAAAAAAGTTGAAAGCACATCAAAATTTTTGAGCCTCT
>JAWOHC010000309.1:0-9609 GCA_046496275.1 Gillisia sp. | reverse complement strand
TTTATAACCGCTTCCGCGCCGGAAACCGTTGTGGTGGCCTGAAGGGTTTTCTTTTCAAAATTAACTGTTTTCACTTCCATAATTCAACTTGTTAAAATTCATCGGTCACACATCCCCGGGAGGCCGATGAAACCGTTTTTGCATATTTGTACAACACTCCATTGGTATGTTTTAAAGCCGGAGCTTTCCAGTTTTTTCTTCTTTTTTCAATTTCTTCGGAAGAAAGGTTAACCTCAATACTATTGGTTTCGGCATTGATGGTTATTTCATCTCCGTTTTCAACCAGCGCCAGCAATCCGCCATCCTGAGCCTCCGGGGTAATATGGCCTACCACAAATCCATGGGTTCCTCCTGAAAATCTCCCATCGGTGATTAAAGCGACCTCTTTTCCTAACCCAGCTCCCATAATCGCTGAAGTTGGCTTTAGCATTTCAGGCATTCCCGGACCTCCTTTTGGCCCCTCGTACCGAATGACAATCACCTCTCCTTTTTTGACTTTCCCTGCAGAAATTCCGTCATTGGCCTCATACTCACTGTTGAAAACATTTGCTGTTCCTGTAAAAACCAAACCTTCCTTTCCTGTAATTTTCGCAACCGATCCTTCTTCTGCTAAATTGCCGTATAACATTCTTATATGACCCGTTTTCTTAATAGGGTTGCTTAAAGGCCGGATAACATCTTGACCTTTTATAAGATCCGGAACGTCCTTCAGGTTTTCTGCAAGGCTTTTTCCGGTAACGGTAAGGCAATCCCCATGCAGGAGTCCTTCCTCCAGCATATATTTTAAAACTGCCGGGATCCCGCCTATTTTATGCACATCTTCCATGGCATATTTCCCGCTGGGTTTTAGATCGGCTAAAAATGGGGTAGTATCGCAAATTCGCTGAAAGTCCTTCAGGCTGAAATCAACTTCTGCAGCTCTTGCTATTGCCAGAAAATGCAGTACAGCATTTGTAGAACCGCCAAGAACAGTAATCAATCTAATTGCATTCTCTATAGCCTTTTTAGTAACAATGTCCCTGGGTTTGATGTCCTTTTCTATCAATAATCCTATCGCCTTTCCGGCCTGTTCGCTTTCCGTTTGCTTCTCCTCTCCCACTGCAGGATTGGAAGAATTATAAGGCAACGCCATTCCTAATGCTTCAATTGCAGAAGCCATCGTGTTTGCGGTGTACATTCCTCCACAAGCTCCGGCTCCCGGACAGGCTTTTTCGATTATGGCATCATATTCTTCCTTACCGATATCTCCGGCTGTCTTCGCACCCCAGGCTTCAAAGGCAGAAACCACATCGAGTTTCTTACCATTGTGACATCCTGAAGCGATTGTTCCTCCATAAACAAGAATGGCTGGCCTGTTTATGCGTAGCATGGCCATTAGTGCCCCCGGCATATTTTTATCGCAACCTACAACGGTGATCAATGCATCATAAGACATCGCATGAATTACTGTTTCTATAGAATCGGCTATGATATCACGTGAAGGCAAAGAATAACGCATCCCGGGAGTTCCCATGGAAATCCCATCACTCACTCCAATGGTATTAAAAATCAAACCTACCAGTCCATTTTCATTAGTTCCCTTTTTAACCAACTTAGCAAGGTCATTAAGGTGCATATTACAGGGATTCCCTTCGTATCCGGTACTTGCAATACCCACAAATGGCTTTTTAAAGTCTTCTTTGGTAAGACCTATAGCGTGCAACATGGCCTGCGCTCCCGGTTGAGAATCACTTTGAGTTAATATTTGGCTGTATGTATTCTTCATTATTTTTTTGAAATATGCTATAAAACTACTTTCTTAATAGAAGCCTGTGAGAATTATTAAAAGACTTCAATTACTCTCAATCATAAATTATGAATATCAATATGCTGATTATCAGTTTTTTAAAGCTTATTTTTTTACGACTTCTGAGTCTTTAAAAACAACAGGGAAATTTTAAAAGCTTGATATAATTCTGAAAAAAAAGCATTCAGAAATGATCAAAAAAGAAGAAAAAACCAGAATTTTGCTGAAATGCTTAAGGGATTAAACCCAGTTTAGGATTAAAAAAATATTTGGCGAAATTTAGTAAGGGCTTTATTATACCTTTAATCCCTCAAGGAGGGTTTAATTTCCCTGGCCTGCCTCTAATTTTTTAAAAGTATTTTTCTCCCGATACTTCGGGACATACCTTGCGAACTTGCACCGAGGTTTTTGATTTTTTGCAAATTATGAAAACTGAAATAAGGAATAAATATACAGAAGGCAAAATTCTTAATTCTCTTATAAGTCTGGCGCTTCCCATCATTTTTGCGAATATTCTGCAAACAACCTATCAGTTAATCGATACTTTTTGGCTGGGAAGATTAGGCGCTAATGCAGTAGCCGCAGTGAGTTTGAGTTTTCCGGTCCTTTTCCTGGTGTTATCTCTTGGAACAGGTTTAACCTTAGCGGGAACCGTAATGGTCTCTAATTATAAAGGAGCCGATGATCAAAAAATGATCGATTTCAGTTCGTCCCAAAGCGTTTTCCTGATCTTTATTATTTCCGGCCTGCTGGCTGTTCTAAGCTATTTTTCAGCAGGACCTTTAATGAACCTTATTGGTGCTGGTCCTGAAATCTATGAGGATACTGTAGCTTATTTTAAGGTTTCCTCCTTCGGATTTATATTCCTTTTTATGTTCTTCATTTTTCAGTCGCTAATGCGGGGGATTGGAAATGTGATGCTTCCTGTTTATATCATCCTTATTACCGTATTTCTTAATCTGGTGCTGGATCCTCTTTTTATTTATGGATATGGTCCTATTCCGGGTTATGGAGTTGCCGGCGCTGCCTGGGCAAGTGTGATCACTCAGGGAATTTCGGCAGTGATAGGAATTGCTATTTTATTGCAGGGGAAACACGGTATAAAGATCAGCTTTTCTTCTATGTATCTTGATATGAAAAGTCTTCGGAAGATATTCAACCTGGGGTTTCCTGCGAGTGTGGAACAATCTACCAGGGCACTGGGAATGACGATGATGATCATAATCGTTACCAGTTTTGGAAGCGAGATCGTAGCCGCTTATGGGATTGGAGCCAGGATTTTGAGCCTGATAGTAATTCCGGCACTGGGATTAGGGATTGCCACTACTTCCCTGGTAGGCCAGAATATTGGCGCACGAAAAATTAAAAGGGCAGAACAGGTGGCCAATTTGAGCAATAAGATCGCTTTTTTTGGACTCACCGGTCTAGGTATTATCCTGTTTCTTGTTGCTGAACCCTTAACCGCTTTTTTTATTCCAAACGATCCGGATGTTATTAGGGACGGAGCCTTATTTATAAAAATTATGGCTCCAAGTTTCGGATTGCTTGGAGTGCAGCAGGTCATGAATGGAACTTTTAACGGGGCAGGGTTTACAAAAGCTTCCATGCTAATCTCCATAATGAGTCTATGGGTTGTCCGGTTTCCGCTGGCGTATGTGCTTTCCTATAACACTTCTTTGGGATACGAAGGAATTTGGTGGTCCTTTCCCATTTCCAATCTAATAGCTGCCATAGCAGGATATGTCTATTTTAAAATGGGCTACTGGAAAATACGGGCTTTCAGGATAAGGAATTAACCGATGGAATTGCACAAAAATGAACCTGCCGCAAAATTGGAAGACTTTGCGGCAGATTTATATTATGTGTTTAGGATTCTTAAACCTATTATTTTCGCTTCAGGGAATAAAGATCCTTCCTTCGATCCTTCATATTCCGTACACTTCCAAAAGCGTGTAATTCCTTCAAAAGATCGAGATCAACATCTACAAGCAGGGTGCTTTCAGTATTCGGAGTAGCTTCAGCCTTGATCCCGTTCACAGGAAACGCAAAATCTGAAGGCGTGAAAACAGCACTTTGCGCATATTGAATATCCATGTTGTTTACTTTAGGTAAATTCCCTACAGAACCGGCAATTGCAACATAGCATTCATTTTCCACCGCTCTGGATTGCGCACAAATCTTAACCCTGGAATAACCGTTCTGGGTATCGGTCATAAAAGGCACGAAAAGTATGTTCATCCCTTCTTCCGCCAACAAACGGGGAAGTTCCGGGAATTCAACATCGTAACAAATCAACACGCCAATTTTACCACAATCGGTATCATAGGTTTCAAGAATGTTACCACCCTTCATTCCCCAGGCAGATTCTTCGGCCGGGGTAATATGGAGTTTTTCATATTTTTCATAACTACCATCCCTTCTGCAAAGAAATCCTACATTATGCATATGTTCCCCTACTACCTGGGGCATACTTCCGGTGATGATATTGATATTATAATTCATGGCAAATTCCCGGAAAGTTTCCAGCAACCTGTCCGTATAAGAAGATAGACCGCGAATGGCTTCCGCTTCATTCAAATGATTAAACTGTGCCATCAACGGAGCATTGAACAACTCTGGAAAAAGGATAAAATCACTTTGATAGTCGCTCACGGCATCTACAAAAAATTCTATTTGAGCAACCAACGATTCATAATCTTTAAACAGTCGCATTTGCCATTGTACCAGCCCCAGCCTTACAACCGTCTTCTTGGTATCGATAAGTTTTTTCTCTTTGGTGTAATAGATATTATTCCATTCCATTAAAGTTGCAAATTCCAAACTGTCCTCGTCCCCCGGCAAATACCCTTTGATCACTTTCTTAACGTGAAAATCATTGGACAGCTGAAAAGATAAAACAGGATCGTGTATTTCCTTTAGCTTTACCTTGTCAATATATTTTTTTGGAGTTAGTTCTTCTGCATAACTAGCGTAGTTAGGGATACGACCGCCAAAAATTATGGCTTTTAGATTTAGTTGTTCGCAAAGTTCCTTTCTGGCCTCATACAACCTACGCCCCAATCTCATTCCGCGATAATCCGGATGTATAAACACATCTATTCCGTAAAGAACATCTCCTAACTTGGTATGCGTTGAAAAATTTTCACCTCCAATGATGTCCTCATATTTATGATTAGCGTCGAATTTGTCATAATCTACAATTATTGCCAAGGCACTACCGGCAATTTTACCATCGATCTCAATACAGAACTGCCCATCGGGAAATTTATTGATAAGCGTTTTGATCTCGGCCTTGCTCCAGTATTCATCGGCCATTGTTTTATAGCTTTTGATCATGGATATCTTCAATTGCTGATAATCCTTTAATCTTAAATTCCTTAATTCTATTTTAGCTGAATCTATCACGTATGTCTTTAATTATTAGGCTGCGAAGATACTCAGGAAATCATTTATTCTGAAGATTCTCAGGTTAAAATAAGTTAAAGCCGGTAAAGCTGCAGAAAACCTGAATCTTTCAAGCTTTGTGGTGAAATAAAAATTCCTGGGCAACAATTTCACAATCTATTTAAAAGAAGAAATATCCAGAATTTCGTTGAAATTCCGGTCGAAACCGCGTGAAGCTAAAAACTTACCATCTTATTTTTAATCGCAAAAAGAACCAGCCCAACCCTGCTTTTTAATTCCAACCTCTGAAACAAAGCCTCCCGATACCCATCAATGGTTTTTGGGCTTAGGTTCATTTCATCGGCTACTTGTTTGTACGTGCGTTCGCTGCAGGCCAGGTTTATAAATTCAATTTCCCGCGAACTAAAATTTTTAAATGTTTTTTCATCAGAACATTTTAGTGCGGCAGAAAAATCTTCATTCAAATAATAGCCGGAAGTGCTTACACAATTAAGTGCAAAAAAGAATTCCTCAGGTTCTATATCCTTCAGCAAATACCCCCTGCAGCCGGCTTTGATCATTTTGATAATGATCTCTTCCTCGTGCTCCATAGTTAACGCCAGCACTTTTTGGGAAGGATAGGTAGATTTTAGCCATTCCATAGTCTCAATACCGTTCAAAACCGGCATTCGAATATCCAGCAACACAATATCCGGATGTTTTTTATTGGCAAAAAAATAATCTACTAATTCCTGTCCATTCTTAAATACCGAAAGGACTTCGTATTCCTGAAAAGAATTCACGAGACCCTTAAGAGATTGGGCAAAAAGATTATGGTCATCAACTATAGCGATGGTTTTGTTCATTTTTATGTTATTTCCTTAATGGATAGCGTAAATATAAAGAAGTTCCTAAAGTTTTGGAAGATTTTAAGCTATAGTCTGTTTTAATAAGTTCTGCCCTGCTTTTCATATTTAAAAGCCCGGAACTTTTTTGAACTTCCTCTGTATTAAAACCGATCCCGTTATCTGAAACCCGAATTTCTAATGCTACAGGAGTGTAATAAAAGGCTACCTCTAGTTTTTTCGCTTTGGAATGTTTGATCGCATTGCTACAAAATTCCTGAAGAATCCGGAATAAAATGATAGCATCCTTTTGAGGGAGCTCCCTACTTTCTCCTGAAATATGGAAGTCGGTATCCAGAATATTTAGTCTTTTGAATCTAGAAAGTTCATTTTTAACCGAAGCTTCCAGCCCTGCATAATGAATCACTTCATTATTAAGGGATTTGGAAAGGGAACGCACTTCCTGAAGCGAGTTTGCCACCACGGCCTTAATTTCCGCGATAGCAAATTTTCCCGGTTCCTCGGTTTTCCTTGCAAGGATATTAAGCTGCATGTTGGCCACAGACAATAATTGCCCAATATTATCGTGCAATTCCCAGCCTACATTCTTTAAAGTTTGCTCCTGAATTTCCAGTTTAGATTGGGTGAGTTCCTTTTCAAAACGTTTTTCAGCCTCAAATTGCTCTTGTAACATTTTATTTTTTCGTCTTTGATACACTACAAAAAACACGATCACAAAAGCCGTAAGCAGTAGAATTACCACAATAAAGTATATGATAAGTAAGAGTTCTTCGTTAGAGAGCATTTTTTAAATTCTTAGGGGACGGTTTTTTCTTATTGGCCAGCCATAAAAAGGCAAGGCCGTAAGAACTGTACATAAAAATATTCAAACCAATTATAACCGAACTACTGAGCTCCACAAATTCCGGACTTGCAGTCGTATAATATTTATAATAAATAAAAATAGGGGCGGTGGTTAAAAAATGTAAAAGCGCCGGAAAGGAAATATAAAAACTGATTTCCCTTTTTATATTTAAAATTTTAGAGCTTAATAAAATTTCAAAATAATAATAGAAAATCACTCCTAACAGAAAAAAACTTCCTAACATATAAGTGACTGCGGAATGACTTTTAAAAAATATATCTGAAAATATTAAATTGGCAATGCAGATTATAACATACAAGATCAAACCTTTATTAATAATATCCCTTATTTTATCATTAGAAACATTCCATTTAAAATATAGAATATAAATACAAAAATTGATAATAAGATAGGGATTATAAAGCCAAAAATTTCCGTACAAAAAAGTGTTTTTAAGAAAATGCAATTGCTCATTAAAATAGATTACTGCCGGAATTAAAGCTAATGTTTCTACAAAAAATGTAAGCAATAAAAAATATGAAAAAAACCCGACCGCCTTATCAGTTGGGTTTCTTTTGTAATAAAAAAGCCCGGAAACAGCAGCAACACCTTCAAGTATAAGTACCAGAAATCCAAAATCTCTCATTAATAATTAGTTGGAGGATAACCACCGTGGGTAATATTCATTGGCTCAATCTCATAATTATTTGGACCGGAAACTTCTTCAGTACTTTCCGCTTCTCCCGCAACTTCTTTTGTAGGTGCCAAAAATAGTGTAGCATAGCCTTTTTTATCCTTTTTTGTAGGATAAGCCCCTAAATAAAACCGAATTCCGGGTTTCTTCACGCCCTGTTCTTTAGATTTCTCCCGAACATAATCCAGGTATTCCTGCAATTCGTCCAGGCTGTACCAGAATTCACGGGTATCTTCATAACCCTCACATTCCTGTATATCTTTCCCACGGGTGCGTACCCATTCATCCTGTTCTTTCCGCGCCTCTTCGATGCTAATGCATTTTTTTGGTTTCTCCATATAACGGTAAATTATTTCTTAAAATTAAGTTAAGATAAAAATAGAAAAATAATTAGCTTAAACCTTCGTTGTTATCAAAAAAAGGGGAAAAACACCCTTGTAGCACTTTCCTTCTTGAACTACTTTCGTATTTATTGTCACTTTAGTTAGCTAAGGTGTTTTGGGGGAAAATAAAGTGTCGTCTTTAACAAAAAAAATATAAATAGGTAGGGCTATAAGTATTTTATTTTGGACGGCACTTTTTATTTTCGCCAATTTCTTCCAGTTATACCATCTTAACAAATAAAAAACCTCGCGGAGCCTAGAAGGTACTTCCCAATATTATTGGAGGAAATATTTTTAAAATTAGAGGTAAGCCCTCCTTAATGATTCGCGCAGCCTACAGTGAACCTGCCCGTCCGTCAGGCGGGTAAAAACAGTAATGAGATAATAAAAAAGGGGGAAAACCCCCTTGTTCCAGCCAGGCTTTAATATTACTTTTATGGAAATAATTTAATTAGCTAAGAATTTTTAAGGTTAAAAGGTGTCGTTAAAGATGGTAGGTAATTTGCAGGTGGGGCTGCAAAAAGCTGATAATCAATTAACGGCACTTTTTATTTTAGCGTGATTTATTGTTTCTTAAGAAAACCGGTTAGTGGTTTCTAAAAGTTGAGTCAAGCTTAAACAAGATTTTATCTCCCAAAACCTTTTGGGAAATAATATTCATCGCTTCATCACTTAACTGAAATATCCTTGGATATCCCCCGGTAGTTTGACAATCCCGCATTAAAACGATCAGGTTTCCTGAAGGGGTTAACTGCACACTGCCCGGCATTACAGGCCCGGTAATGATTGGATTCAGGCTGTTTTCAATCGTTTCCTGAAGCTGGATTGCCATCCTGTTATTTTTCTTATCCACTGAAAATTTTGTGAAAGCAAGGAATTCCTTTTCTTTCACACTCAATAAATTATATTCCGGCCCGGGAAAAACACGAAGTTCCTTTTGATCTAAATATTCCGAATTTATTTTTACCGAAGCATGTGTATCATATAACACAGACGTAGTTTTTTCAAAAGCCAACTTCATACCTGTCGTCAATTTTGAAAAATCTGAAATCCCTTCATACCAGCTTTTGCTTCCAAGACTTTCAGAAGTTTTAAATCCACCTTTAATGGAAAGATATGCCCTACAGCCCGATTTCCTTTTCCCAAACGAAAGTACATCCCCAAAATTGATAAAATATATAGTATTGTTGGCAACGGGTATTTTGTTGATTTCAGGAGAAAGATCAGCTCCTGTGAACACCACTTGCGCGGAAGCATTAAATCTTAGTTTAGGCCCCATCTGGGTAATTTCAAGTACCGCAGCATTAACCGGATTGTTCAAAATAAGGTTCCCCATCCTGGAAGCGTATTTATCCATGTTTCCACTCAAAGGAACTCCATATTTCAAAAATCCATATCGCCCCAAATCCTGAATAGTGGAAAATAAACCCGGCTGTAAAACTTCAATTTCAGCTTTCATACTTTTCCCTTTTTACGTGAAAATTACCCGAGCTTATTTCTTCTGAAATCTCATCCAACGCTGTTTTGCTTATGCTATAAAATTTCACTTTATCCCCAGCCACAATTTCACATGGAGGCTGGCTGTTTCTATCAAAGAATTCAACCGGTGATTTGCCTATAATTTGCCATCCACCAGGACTGGATTTAGGGTA
>JAWOHC010000281.1:0-3916 GCA_046496275.1 Gillisia sp. | reverse complement strand
AAAAATCTGGAACTTGTAAAAATCAAGGGGATGCAGGTTTTGGTAAGGGCTTCAAAGAAAAAGAATTCCAAGGTGCCCAGTTGGATGGGGGGCAGAATGGGATTTTCTGCACAAATGAGCGAGTTGCTGCGTGAGGAGATGTATGAGGCAGCTGAATCGGCAAAATCCGGCGGTGGAAAATCCCGTGAACTTTCGGCGCTGCAACCCATTTTTGAGCGGCAACAGCGGGAATCCATCATCCCCAATAAGGACGAATTTCTAATTGAAACCTTCAAAACCCGCGAAGGCTACCACGCTATTTTTTATCCTTTTGAAGGAAGATTTGTGCACGAGGCGTTGAGCAGCTTGCTGGCATACCGAATAAGTTTGTTGTCTCCTATAAGCTTCACCCTTGCCTTTAATGACTACGGTTTTGAACTGCTCTCCAATCAGGAAATTGATATGCAGCAGGTGCTGGATAATGACTTGTTTTCCCCACAATTTTTAATGCAGGATCTCAACAATAGTTTAAATGCTACAGAAATGGCCCGAAGAAAATTCCGGGATATTGCCGTGATCGCGGGAATGGTATTTACCGGATTCCCGAATAAACTCATCAAGAGCAAACACTTGCAGGCGAATTCGCAGTTGCTGTTTAGCGTGTTTCGGGATTATGAACCGGAAAATCTTTTGTTCCTGCAGGCATTTCGGGAAACTTTTGAACATCAGCTGGAAGAAGGAAGGTTAAGGCTGGCATTGGAAAGAATTTGCAAACAGGAGATTATTTGGAAGGCTTGTGAAAAACCAACACCCTTTTCCTTTCCAATTATTACAGATAGACTTCGGGAAAAATTATCTTCAGAAAAACTTGAAGATCGAATCAGGCGGATGCTTATTCAATGGGAAAAATGATATTTTTGCAAGGTGATAGAAAGTATTGAAATAAACGGGCAGAACTTCAGCATGCATCCTTCCGGAGCTATGTTTTGGAACGAGAAAAAAATGCTGCTTATAAGCGATGTGCATTTGGGAAAGATTTCCCATTTTAGAAAATATGGCAGCGCTGTTCCACAAAATGCCATAGCCGAAAATTTTGAGCGATTATCAAAGGTGGTAGATTATTTTCAGCCGGAAAAAATTTGTTTTTTAGGGGACCTTTTTCACAGTTCCCTCAACCTGGAGTGGGATTTATTTGAAAACTGGATGCAGGATATTTCTGCTGAAGTTATGCTTGTGGTTGGAAATCACGACATCATTTCAGAATTAAAATATGAAGCCCTTGGAATTGAGATTTATTCAGAATTAATCCTGGAAAACTTTCTGCTAACACATCATCCTGAAATCAGGAAAAACCACTTTAACTTTTGCGGGCATTTGCATCCCGGTTTTAAGCTCAATGGTGCGGGGAAGCAGCAGGTTAAACTCAGCTGTTTTTATAAAAGTGCGGAACAGTTAATCCTGCCGGCTTTTGGAGAATTCACAGGAAACTACTGGATCTCGCCGAATGTTGGGGACCAGGTGTTTGTGATAACAAAAAAAGAAGTAATTTTAGTTTACTAACCTCTCAATCAACTTCCAAATGAACAGGAATTTATCAATTTTAAATTTTCTATCCGTTTTATTGGTCATTATCCTGAACTATTATTCCCAAGCTGTCAAAATTAACAACAATACCATTGGCAGCCTTAGCAATGAATATGAAAACTTATTTACTCCCGCCGGCTATGCTTTTGCTATTTGGGGACTTATTTTTTTATCCTTGCTGGCTTATGCATCATTTCAAATTTACAAGGCTTTTAGCGATAAGGATGCAGATTTTATAAGTAAAACCGGTCCCTGGTTTATTATTGCCAATGTTGCCAATGCCGCATGGGTAGTGGTGTGGCTATTGGAATATACAGGTATTTCAGTAATCCTAATGTTCGTGATCCTTTTCTCCTTGCTAAGGATCGTTCTAAACACCAATATGGAACGCTGGGATGCTCCTCTCAAAATTATTGCCTTTACCTGGTGGCCAATTTGCCTCTATGCCGGTTGGATTACGGTGGCTACCATCGCTAATGTTTCTGCATACCTTTCAAAAATTGAATGGGATGGCTGGATTTTTAACGAGACACAATGGACTATTATCATGATTTTAATAGCCGGGATCATAAATATTCTAATGATCTACAAACGAAATATGCGGGAGTTTGCAGCCGTTGCAGTTTGGGCTTTGTTTGCTATTTATGTAAGACATCAGGATGGGAATTTGGCGATTGCCTATACCGCTTTGGCGGGTGCAATCATTGTTTTTATAAGTTTAGCTTATCACGGTTTTTTAAACCGAAAGACCAATCCTTTCTCAAAACTGCTGAATAAAAGTTAGCGCTATCACGGATTACAAATCCGGGCTATCGCTATACAGTAAACCTACGCACGGCTTGTAATCCGTCTGAAACCGATAAATTCAATTTTTAAATTTGTAAATAGGGGTTAATTTTAGGATCATTATACTTTCTTCAAAATTTCAAAAGAGGAAAATCGGAAATTTTTGTAAATTTATAAAAATATGTTTGTTATGAAAACAATTGAACTGAGGGTTAATAAAAAAATATACGATAAATTAATGTGGCTATTGAGTCAGTTTAAGTCTGAAGATCTCATTATTATCGATAAAAAAGCCATAGACAAAAATTATCTGGATAATCAACTTGATGAAATTGATAATGGGGATGCTGAGTTTCTTACTTTAAATCAATTGGATTTAATGTTGGATGAAAGGATTAAAAAACATGAAAATTAAAATTCTTTTAAACTTTTCATTAAAACTTGCAGATCAGGTTGAATATATTGCCAGAGATAAACCAACAGCCGCCAAAACTTTTAAAAGGGAAGTTTTGAATGCTATTAAGGGTATTGGCGGGATGCCTTATAAAAACAGGAAGTCAATTTATTATGAAGATGAAAATATTCGCGAATTGATTTTTAAGGGATATAAAATCATTTATAGGATAAAAAGCGATAAAAATATTTTAGAGGTGTTTGGTTTTATAAAACAGGAAAAAACTTTATAATCGGTTTGTGCGGAATTGCAATGCGTGTCAAACCATCCCCTTAATATCATTTCCCCAGGTAGGATATGCGAAGAGCATTTGTTTGAGTTGTGTCATATCGGTTTTGCTGTTCATGGCAAGGGTAAATAAATTGATGATCTCGCCAGCTTCCGGTCCTATTAAATGGACTCCAATAATTTGTCCGGTTTTGTTGTCGACCAATGTTTTATAGGCATACACCTTCGCATTTATTTGCTTTGAATTAAACCATTCCGGCACAAGTTTATGTTCCACAGTGAAATTAAATCCTTTCTCTTTTGCTTCTTTTTCTGAAAAACCTACCGAAGCAATATTTGGCAAAGTAAACACTACGGAAGGCTGGAGTGGATAATCAATTTTTACAGGACTCTTTTCCCGACAAATATTAGACGAAACTATTTCTGATTCATAAGCGGAAACCGGGGTAAGCGCAAGTCCTGCAGTATCTGAAACATCTCCGCAGGCATACACATTTTTATTGGTTGTGTTTTGCAGAAACTCATTTACACTAATACCTTTTTTGGAAAAAGCCACCTTGCCTTTTTCCAGATCCAATCCTTCAATGGAAGGCCCTCTCCCTGCGGTGTTAAAAACAAGTTCTGCTTTTGCAGTGATTTCCTTACCATTCTGATTTGCCTTTACGCGGAAGTTTTTCTGAAGTTTTTCAATTTCGGTTACTTCTGCGTTAAATATAAATTCAATTCCCAATTCTTCAGAAGCTCTTTGAAGCTGATTCACGATATCTTCATCAAAATTTATAAGCGGCCTCGGAAGAAATTCCATAACAGTCACTTTTACTCCAAATCGGGCGGCAATATGGGCAAATTCCATCCCTATGTATCCAGCGCCAATAAAGATCATGG
>JAWOHC010000165.1:0-4205 GCA_046496275.1 Gillisia sp. | reverse complement strand
GGGGAATAAACACTCTGGAGTGTATAAAAAAAGGTGACCCTAAACAGGATCACCTTTTATACTAAACTATATATTCTTCTAAAGTCCTGAACGTTTAAACCAGGTCGAAACGGTCAAGATTCATCACCTTGTTCCAGGCTGCAACAAAGTCCTTCACGAATTTATCTTGTGCATCTTTACATCCATAGACTTCGGCGAGTGCACGAAGTTCAGAGTTCGAGCCAAAGATAAGATCGACACGGGTTCCTGTCCATTTTATTTCACCATCACTGCGATCACTTCCCACAAATACATTTTGGGAATCGGAAGTTGCCTTCCAGGTTGTACCCATATCGAGCAGATTCACAAAAAAGTCGTTGGTAAGTTGCCCCGGACGTTTTGTAAATACCCCATGTTGTGACCCATTGAAATTGGTATTAAGTACGCGCATACCCCCTATCAAAACTGTCATTTCAGGGGGAGTTAGGGTTAACAATTGAGACCTGTCAACCAACATCTCCTCAACAGATGCTGAAAGTTTGTTGTTTTTCTTTAAGAAATTTCTGAATCCATCTGCATTCGGCTCAAGTGCGTCAAATGCTTCAGCATCTGTTTGCTCCTCAAGTGCATCAGCACGGCCCGGAGTAAAAGGAACACTAATATCATAACCGGCATCCTTAGCCGCTTTCTCGATACCTGCGCATCCACCCAGAACGATCAAATCTGCCAGAGATACTTTTTTGCCCCCAGATTGTGCATTATTGAATTCTTCCTGGATACTCTCAAGCTTTCCTATTACTTTTTGCAATTGTGCAGGATTGTTAACTTCCCAATGTCTTTGGGGTGCAAAACGAATACGAGCTCCATTGGCACCTCCTCGCTTATCTGAACCACGGAACGTTGATGCCGATGCCCAGGCGGTAACTACCAGTTCAGAAACGGAAAGTCCTGAAGCAAGTATGCTATCTTTCAATGCAGCGCTATCCCGCTCGTTGATCAATTCATGATTAACAGCCGGAATTGGATCCTGCCATATCAATTCTTCTGAAGGCACTTCAGGTCCCAAATATCGGGAAAGTGGGCCCATATCCCGGTGGGTTAATTTAAACCAGGCTCTGGAGAAAGCATCTGCAAATTCCTCAGGATTTTCGTGAAAATGTTTAGAAATTTTCCCATAAGCTTTGTCTTCGCGCAAGGCCAAATCCGTTGTTAACATAAATGGCGCATGTTTTATCGATGAATCGAATGCATCGGGAACTGTACCGGCCCCTGCGTTATTTTTAGGTTTCCATTGATAAGCTCCACCTGGACCTTTATGGCATTCCCATTCAAAACCGAACAAATTATCAAAAAAGCTGTTGCTCCACTTCGTAGGGGTTTGAGTCCATGCACCTTCAATACCGCTGGTGATTGTACTTCCCGCATTTCCGGTACCAAACTTGTTTTTCCAGCCAAGACCCATCTCTTCTATACCAGCTCCCGCAGGTTCTACACCTACATTTTCAACTGGATCTGCTGCGCCATGAGTTTTACCAAAAGTATGTCCACCGGCGATAAGTGCAACCGTTTCATAATCATTCATAGCCATACGGCCAAAGGTTTCACGAATGTCACGTGCAGCTCCAAGAGGATCGGGATTTCCATTTGGCCCTTCCGGATTCACATAGATAAGACCCATATGAGAGGCACCAAGAGGGTTTTCTAACTCATGATCACGGGAATAACGTTCTTTATTTCCTAACCATTCGCCTTCCGATCCCCAGTAAATATCTTGTTCTGTTTCCCAAATATCTTCACGACCACCAGCAAATCCGAAGGTTTTTAAATCCATGGACTCAAGGGCGCAATTTCCTGCAAGGATCATTAAATCTGCCCAGGAAATTTTCCTTCCATATTTTTGTTTGATTGGCCAAAGTAATAAACGTGCTTTGTCAAGGTTGGCATTATCCGGCCAACTGTTTAAAGGCGCAAAGCGTTGTGAGCCCGAGCTTGCTCCACCACGACCATCACCAATACGGTAAGTTCCTGCGCTGTGCCAGGCCATACGAATAAAAAGCGGTCCATAATGACCATAGTCTGCTGGCCACCATTCCTGTGAATCTGTCATAAGAGTATAAAGATCCTGTTTCACTGCATTCAGGTCAAGGCTTTTGAACTCCTCGGCATAGTTAAAATCTTCACCCATAGGGTTAGATAAATTAGAATGTTGGCGCAGAATCCCTAAATTTAACTGATTAGGCCACCAGTCTCTTATTGAAGTGCCTTTACCGGCTGTAGACTTTAACTCTCCACCCATAAATGGACATTTACTTGACTCATTTACTTCCCAGACTTTATGACCATCTGAACTACCCGAATGTGTTTTATTTTCCATTTAAAATTTGATTTTTGAATTATTTCACTAATTTAAGATAAGTGTTTGTTATGTTGTAATTTTTATTATAGATAATATCTATAATAATATTTTAGGAATTTGATATGCAACAATATAAAGAAAAAGTATTGATTTTGAAAATCGGCCTAGCAGAAGGTGCCACTGGATAAGAATAGCTTCAGAAAATTTTAATCTTATATTTTTTGAAATGCTGCACTAAATTTAATATCCTGATCTCTTCAAAAAAAGGCAATAAAAAAAGACGACGGGATTTCAATAAATCCTGTCGTCTTTTTTATTAGTAAATGCCTGTATTCAGGCAAGGAATTAGAATCTATTGCTTTTTAGGCGGAAGATCGAAAGCCACAGCTTCGTGTTCAAAATGCCCTTTATGGGCTCCATCGCAAAAAGGTTTGTTTTTAGAAAAACCACAACGGCAAAGTGATACTGCCTCCCGGCCTCCAAGGTCATATATATTTCCGTTTTTGTCCTGCATTTCAAAATCACCTGCTATTATAAGTGATCCATTATTGTTAACTGTAATTTTTGTTTTAGCCATCTTTATTCTTTTATAGGTTGATATTAGATCCTTGTCGGTTTTTTATTTCCTTAATTCCTTTGAAAAAACTTTTATACTTCATTTCTCAAAGCTTAGCCGACTGGAAAAGATTCGAAGATAATCGATTTAAAAGCAATATTCATTTCTTTCTTTATAAAAGCTATGGACAAGGAGGTTTAAAATTTTTGCATGTCGACAGCCTTACGGTAATTGGATTCATGATTTGGCACGGAAGAAATTATAAAAAAATATGCTTATCCGTTTAGTACCTAAAAACAGTTTTTGTCCCCTTGAGCCTTTCGACTGGCTCAAGACAGGCACCGTTGAAAGCTCAAACAAAAACGTCTCAACTGCGCCCGACGTGACACTTTTAGTTCAATTTTGCCTTTAGGTTCTCTTAACAATATCTACAAAAAAAATTCTGCTTTTTCTTTTTTAAGCAGACAAGTTAAAAATCAAACACAATTCTTATATTTATGAAATTACTTAAAGATCCAATGGAAAACAGATCTAACCCTAAATTCGAACATTATGAAATTTTACTTTTTATTTGGCTTAATGATAGTTACATCGGCCGCTATGGCTCAAGACACAACCATTGAGATCCCGGCTGCTGAAATTCAGATAAAAACAGCACTCCTTGCTGCTCCCGCCGATCAGCGGAGTGAAGCCATGGTTTATGGATATAATTCAGAAGGAGAACTGCAGGTACTTCAGGAAGGCACCAACAACCTGGTTTGCATTGCCGACGATCCAAACAGGGAAGGAATTAATGTTTCCTGCTACAATAAAAAACTGGAACCTTTTATGGCTCGTGGACGAGAACTAACCGCTGAAGGAAAATCGGAAATGGAAAAAAGAGCGATTCGCCAACAAGAGGCAGAATCCGGTATACTGCAATTAACAGATACGCCAAGTATGGTTTATATTTTAAGTGGAACCAAAGAGAATTATGACAAAACCACCGGTACGCTTATCGATGGCAAATTCAGATATGTGATATATATGCCGTATGCAACCACCGAATCTACCGGACTACCTGCAAAACCGGAAGTTCCCGGAATGCCATGGCTTATGGATCCCGGAACACACCGTGCTCATATAATGATTACTCCTGAGAATAAATAAATTATGGAGATCCTTTTTCAAAAAGGACAACTCAACAACTAAGTTAGTAAAACCACAATGGTCTCCTATTTTCTGAAATGCAGAAAACAGGAGACCATTTCATTATTTTTGTTTGACAAGATCCCCGCCCTTGCTCCTTTCTCTTCTGAAGCCTTGGCATCAAAT
>JAWOHC010000130.1:0-6092 GCA_046496275.1 Gillisia sp. | reverse complement strand
CCCTGACTACGATGTTATATCAACCCCACATTTAAAATAACCCCACCTTTTTTGTTAATCCCCCCGGATTATTTTGTGCACTCTTACGGCACGCATATTTATTTATCCTCCCAAATCGCAGTTTCTATTAATCTGAAAGGGCTTGATATGTATTTAAAATTATTTTAGGGATGAAAACAGAAAAAAAACATTTGTTGATCATCAGTGGTCAGAAAAAATTGATTGCTGATTTGAAAGAGGGCTTAAGTGTTCAATTTATAATTCACACAGTGAATTCGCTCCATACAGGGTATTCTACCGCCTTAAAGCTTTTACCGGATATTATCCTGATAGACCAAACCTCTTTAAATTTAAAAAGCCTTAAAAATCTAGGTAATTTCCGGTCTACACATTTCCTGAAAAAAAGCAATTTAATCATTTATGGTGATGCTTTGGAAAAACCCGTAATCGAAGAGCGGTATAATGATTTGGTAGATCATATTTTTTATACTTCCATCTCAACGGATTGTTTATGTGATGAGTTACTGGATCTGGTATCTAACAGACGAACCCTCACTAATTACTGGAAAGATGCTTTTTTAGGACTCTTTAATATCATGGAAAATCCGGTAGTTCTGTTACAGCAGGAAAATATCATCGCGATGAACGATGCTTTTAAACACAGCTTTAAAGTTCATAAAACCGAAGGACTTAAGCTGACCGATTTTGTCCATTGTGAAAATAAAATCAAAGTTAAAACGAGTTTGCGAAATTTTTCCAAGGGAAAGCACATGCAAGCCAATACAAGAACCTCCCTGCGATTATATAACGGAAAAATTCGTGAGACCAAAATTAGTTTCTCAAAACTTGACAGGATGATAGATGGTCAATTTATTATGATGATACATTTTTCGGAAAAATTGGAGTTAAGCGACAATGTAGGGAGCACATCAGAATCGGTAGAGAAATCTTTCGAGGAAAACAGCATTCAAACCACGTTCAATTTCAGTAAAAGAGAAAAAGAAATCATTATGCTTTTGTGTAAGGGATATAAAACCAAGGATATTTCAGAAACCTTGTTTATCTCGCCAAAAACCATTGAAAAGCACAGGGCAAATATCATTAAACGCACCAATTCTGAAACCATTCTTGAAAGCATTATTTACGCGATTAATCACGATTTAATCAATGTAAAAGTCACCTGAAAATGATGGCTGATTAAGAAAATAGGTGAATTCACCCATAGCTTTCTCAGGATATCAAATCTATATTTACTTGACATAAGCTTAGCTCCCCAAATATATCTTATGTTTTAAAATCCCCACACATACCCTTTTTTAAATAGCGTTTAATCCCACTTTAATGGGTGCTTTTATAAAAATTTTATTAACCATTCTTAATTATTAATCTAAACTATTAAAACCATGAAAAATTTTAAAAATTATGTTGCCTTTCTGGCAATTTTTGCAATGATCTTTACTAGCTGTAGTAAAGACGAAAATTCTATGATAGAAGGTCCAGTTCAGGACCTGGCTACGCTGTCCTTTGCTCCACTTTTGGATAATATGGACAATGCACGAGCTGCCTTGAAGCAGCAAAATAACGGTATTCCTTCTTGTTCTGATACCGCTCCAGCTTATGTTCAAATAGTTCTTTCCAATGATGGAGGGGATGTGGTAGGAAGTATGGGCGATCCATTTAGCATAGATCTGGTAAGCAACCAGTTGTTTACTAAAGAAGTTCCAGAACTGCAATTAGCTCCGGGTGTCTATTCACTGGATCATTTTGCAGTATACAATGCGGCAAATCAATTGATTTGGCTTGCTCCAAAAACAGGAGGTGATTTAGCCAATTTCACAGATAATCCATTGCCTTTAGCAATTCCTCTGGGTGCCGGCGTTAAAAAATATGTGGACGTAACGGTGCTGTGTTTTGATGACAGAATGGTGAATGAATATGGATATTTATTCTTTGAACTGAATCCAGAACAGGCTGTTAAATTCTGCTTCTTCGCAAATTACTGTGATGATGATGGAAGACACTACTCCGGTAGAATTAGTGTAGATGTTTGGTTAGGAACAGATGCAACTGGAACACCACTTCATACAGGTCTTGTAAATACTACAGGTACCAATGAGTTCGGGGATTACTTTGCTTCACCTATTTGTTTTGCACTACCTGCAAACGAGGATTTAGATGAGGATTACCTGTATTATGAAGTTACTTTATTAGACTGGACAGAAAATTATGGTATGGTAAGCGAACCTGCAATAACAGGAACTTTAAGTATGAACGATATCACGGCCAATTTTGATGGAGATGATAATGTAGAATACGAGCACTTAAGGTTCAATTGTGATGGAGGAACTCCTCCAGGTGATGACCAGGATGATGATGGGATTGACGATGATTTAGACAACTGTCCAACGGTGCCGAATCCAGATCAAACCAATAGTGATGGTGATTCACACGGTGATGCTTGTGATAATTGTCCTTTTGTTGACAATGAAGATCAGGCTGATACCGATGGTGATGGTGTAGGGGATGCCTGTGATGTCTGTCCAGGTGAAGACGATACTATTGATGAAAATGAAAACGGTATTCCTGACTGTCTTGAAGATGACAACGGAAACGGAGACGACTGCGAAACAGATCTTGATACTTGTGAAACAGCCTTTATGGTTGGTAATTACACACTTCAGGACTTAGAATTAGGAAATAACCGATGGGGATGGGCTCTTAATTTCGATGGTGCTAATGGTACCTACGAGTATCCCATCTATGCCGGTGCCGGTAAAAACGTTCTTGAAAAGGGTACTCTTGTAGGGTTTGTTACACTAACGGTTTCTGGAGATACTGTTGATGTAGACATCGATCTTTGCGATGGTGCTGATGCCAGAGGTGGACATCTTTACTTCGATGATGATGATGCGCCAACAACTACGGCTCCCGGACAATTCGGATATGATCTTCCTGCATTCGATGACGACTATTCTTGGGATACTCAATATTCCGGTGACGGAGACTTCTGGTTGGTTGTCCACCTGGATGTTTGTCCTGGTGATGATGACTAGTAGTAGTTAAGATAGTAAAGGGATCGTCTAAAAAGCATTCAAACCTTATAGGACTTAAAAAGAAATATAAGGTTTGGATTTTTAGAAAACAGCTTGAGATTTTGAAAGAAGTTTTCGTTTATTTTTTAAAGCGCTTTTTAGACTCCTCCCTTTTTTATTACCAATAAACCAAACTCTCTTGAAATTCATATTTGTTTGAAAACCACTATCACTGGTGTTGAAACCAATACTGGTTTTGAAATAAAAGAATAAAAAAATGATTCAAATAATTCAAAATGAATAAACCAATGAAAATTTTAAAAAATTACTTAAGTCTCTTGCTATTTAGCACTCTTATTTTTACTTCTTGTACAAAAGAAGATGCTGGCTTGGTTGACAATACTAATCCGGATATGGCAATACTCTCATTTGCGCCAATCCTTGACAATTTGGAAGATGCCATTGCCACTGTAAGGCAGGCTGAAGGAGATATTCCTGCATGTTCAGCTGCAGCTCCTGCATACGTAAATATTATCCTTACCCGCAATGGGATGGATGTAGTTGGCCAGGAAGGAAGTCCTTTCAGGATCGACCTTGTGGCAGGTCAGCTATTTACTCAGGAGGTTCCTGAGCTTCAACTCGAACCCGATACCTATGTATTGGAATATTTCGAAGTGTTTGATGCGGCTAATAACCGCATATGGGTTGCTCCTGCAGTAGGAGGAGACTTGGCGAATTTCGTGGAGAACCCACTGCCGCTGGAAATCAATCTTGGCGCTGGAGTTAAAAAATATGTGGACGTAACAGTGCTGTGTTTTGATGACAGGATGGTGAATGAATATGGATATTTATTCTTTGATCTTGTTCCGGAAGTGGCTATTGAGTTCTGTATTTTCGGAAACTACTGTGATGAGACCGGAAGGCATTATCCCGCAGCGTTTAGCGTAAGTGTATGGAATTATGAGAATGGACAAATAGGTTCATCGCTCTATACAGATATTTCAAATACAGTTGCCCTTAATGATGATGGTGATTATGCAGGAACACCTCTTTGTATAGCCTTGCCAGACAGAGATGGAGAAGATGAATACTATTTTGAAATCACCTTGTTAGATTCTGATGCATATGGAGATGTTAACAATAGGATTATCCGTGTTGGTACTATTACAGATGTTGAAGTGAAAGCATTCTTTGATGGAGATAATAATCTTGATTACTACCACTTCAGAGAAGGTTGTGAAGGGGATGATTCACCTCCAATTTTCCAGGATCCAGATGATGATACAAAGAACTATAAAGCTTGTTTAAAGCCAGTTAATAATTCTGGTGCTGTTGGATTTGCATACCTGCAACTGGATGGGAATACTTTAAAAACAACAGTTATGGCGACAGGTCTTGAAAGTGGAAAATCTCATATGCAACATATTCATGAGAATGCAGGTTGTGATAATCCGGGACCTTCGATCTTTAGTTTAGATGAAGAAGGCGGTACCTGGCCGGTTGCCGAGGCGATGTTTGGAGATATAATTTATCATAGAACATTTACGCTGGGTTCCAACGGAATTCCTGCTTTGTCAGCGCTTAATCCGCTGGAAAACAGAACTGTAAATCTTCATGGAATGACGGTAGGTGGAAGTTATAACGCTGGTATCGTTGTGGCCTGTGGACCTCTGGATCTCCTGGAGTTTTAAATCATTAATAAAAAACCAACTATATGTCTTACATATAGTTGGTTTTTATTAATTCAAATAAGCCTATCTAAAAAAGCTTCAGATGAATTAAGGATAATAATTTATAAATATTAATTAAAACAATCTAATTATGAAAAATTTTAAAAGGTATATGGGCTTTGTGGCCATTGTGGCACTGCTGTTTACCTCATGTAGTAAAGATGAGAATAATTTGCCAAACACTTCTTCTGACACGGAATTGGCTAAATTATCATTTGCACCCTTACTGGATAATCTGCAAAATTCCCGCGCTTCCTTAAAATCGGCACATGAAATCCCAGAATGTTCAGACGAAGCTCCTAGTTATGTGGAAATAATTCTTTCCCAAAATGGAACTGACATTGTTGGTTCTATGGGTTCTCCTTTTAAACTGAGTTTGGTATCAAACCAGTTATTTACTCAGGAGGTGCCAGAATTGGAATTACCTCCGGGAACCTATTCCCTGGATCATTTTGCCGTCTATGATGCCGATGATAATCTTATTTGGTTGGCTCCAAAAACAGGAGGTAGCTTAGCCAATTTCGTAGATAATCCGCTTCCGCTTGCTATTAATTTGGGGGCTGGAGTTAAAAAATATGTAGACGTTACCGTGTTGTGTTTTGATGATAGAGAAGTAAATGAATACGGATACCTCTTCTTTGAACTCAATCCGGAAGTAGCGCTTGAATTCTGTTTCTTCGCCAATTATTGTAATGATAGTGGAAGACATTATCCAGCAAGTTACAGCGTGAGTATTTGGAAAGGCACCGATAATACAGGTGACCTGCTTTATTCCAATATTCCAAACGTTACAGGGCAGTATCCTGCTCCAAACGATGATTACTATGCATCTCCTTTATGTTTTGCTTTACCTTCCAATGCGGACATGGCTGAGAAGTACCTTTATTACGAAGTTACTTTATTAGACTGGCCGGCAGTATATGGAGCAGTAAACCAATCAAACATAACAGGAACTTTAAGTATGAATGATATCATTGCCAATTTTACTGGAGATGATGAAGTGGAATACGAACATTTAAGATTTAATTGTGGGGAGGATGATGGAAATGGTGAATGTGATCTTCAAAATCCTGCACTGGATTGTGATGGGGACGGAGTTCTAAATGGGGATGATGAATGCCCAACTGTGCCGGGACCTGCAGAGAATAATGGATGTCCGGAACAAGCCTGTGATCTTGAAGATCCTTTACAGGATTGCGATAATGACGGAGTTTTAAATGGGGTTGATGAATGCCCAACTGTGCCGGGACCTGCAGAGAATAATGGATGTCCGGAACAAGCCTGTGATCTTGAAGATCCTTTACAGGATTGCGATAATGACGGAGTTTTA
>JAWOHC010000189.1:0-4640 GCA_046496275.1 Gillisia sp. | reverse complement strand
AGCTCATTTTATGGAGAGCCTGTTTTTTCACGGGAGGTGGGTGGATGATTTGGTTTATGCAATCCTTGCCAGGGAATGGAAGCAAAGGAATTCAGGGGAACTTATTTGATTTGCTACATATTTAAAGCCAGAGGGACGATTTGTATTAGTTGAGATTCCCCCTGTTGTTTGGATGTTTGAATACAACTTTGAAGAAATAAGAAATTGTTATTTCAATTCAGGAGCAATCTTAGAAACAGAAAATGGGTACCATAGAACTTTGGGGGAATGGCTAAACTGGCAGAATTTGAATCTCCTTATCCTGCCTAAATAACGTTAGCAATAGCAAGTATCAGAAAAAAAAAGTAACCTAACTATAATAAAATGAAGGCAATATTCTGTACGAAATACGGACCACCCGAGGTTTTAAAATTTAAATTCATAAATAAACCTGTTCCAAAACCGGGGGAAGTTTTAATAAAAATAAAGGCTACTGCTGTAAATTCCGGTGATGTTCGGGTTCGGGGTCTTGCGGTCAATGGCCTCATGCGTGTGATAATGTCTATTGTTCTTGGATTTTCCAAACCCCGAAATCCAATACTGGGAAGTGTTTTTTCAGGAATTGTAGCGGAAACTGGGGATAAAGTAAATCTGTTTAAAACCGGAGATGAAGTTTACGGAATGACCGGACTTAAAATGGGGACCTATGCAGACTATATTGTTGTAAAAGAAAACAGTCCCATAACGCTGAAACCTTTAAAAGCATCCTTCGAAGAAGCTGCTGCCATAATCTTTGGGGGAAGCACAGCAATTTACTTTTTAAAGAAAGCGAAAATTGAATTAAAACCTAATAGCGAGGTATTGATTTACGGCGCAACAGGCTCGGTTGGAACTTCGGCCATACAAATTGCAAAACACTATAAAGCCAGGGTAACAGCAGATTGTAGTGAAGCCGGCTTTGATTTAGTCCAATCTTTAGGTGCAGATGAAGTTGTAAATTATAGAAAAAATGATTTTCCGAAAACAGGAACAAAATACGATATAATATTTGATGCCGTAGGGAAAATAAAAAAGAAGGACTGGGCCAAATTTTTATCTAAAGACGGTGTTTTTGTTTCTGTAGGTACTTTGGACGTTGCATCAGAATCGATAGACCAACTCCTGTTTTTAAAAGACCTTTTCGACAGTCAACACCTTAAGGCGGTTATTGACAGGACTTACAGTTTTGAAAAGATGGTTGAAGCTCATAGATATGTAGATACCGGAAGGAAAAAAGGGAATGTGGTGGTGCTTGTTAATCAAGAGAGCTAAGAAGATTAGCCCGCCCACAATAAAGGTTCAAGGCATAAAGATTGGATTTTCTTGAAGAAAAAATCAAGAATCCAAGCCGCCAAATCCATTTTCAAGCTAACCTTCACTTTTGGTTTGGTATGATTTTTCGTTTGTTTTAGCATAATCTCAGACCAACAAACACCGTTGATAGAGTGATTTTTTTAATGGGATTAGCTGAAGGTTTATGCGAAGAAATTGTTTATAGAGGCTTTGCATTAAGAGCATTTGAAAGCTATACTATAAATACATGGCTGGCCATATTTTTTTGCTCCAATTCCCTTTGTTTTTCAGCACGGTTTAAAATCCCTTTACCAATTCTGGTGTTTTTTTGTAATGGGGATAATTTTTGGTGTAATTTTTCATTTTACCCGAAAGCTTTCAATAAACATTGTAATTCATTGGTTGATTATTCTTTCTGCGATGTTTGCAGTTCTACAAGTGCTGGAATACTATTTTGCAGCTTTGCATTGCCTGAAAGATCAGTTTTTTTTACCAATTATTATCCCGCTGCGCAAAGCTGAACCTCGACCAAGCTTCGATGGCAGGCTTAAAACAAATGCTGAGCTACAACCATTCCAAATAGAAAGTTACATCAAACCCATATTCTTCATTCGCCAGGTTAATTTCTGCAGGCTTTGCATCCTTGTGATCCATTAATTTAATCCATAATTCCCTATAGCCCATGGTTAGATCCTGTCCTGTACCATCTTCGTCCGCATCTGAAAGACCAAGCTCAAGGCGGGAATTTTCTGAAATATAAAGTCCCGCCTGAGAGAGATCAAATTCCAGTTGTTGCATATTTGGATAGACCGGAGATAGATACCAGGGACCCAGGGTTGGGTTGGGATTGGAAATATGACCCTGTCTTAATTTTCTGAATCCAAAGTGGATATCGGCCAGACGATTCGGGTCGGTTTCTGAAAATTCTTCGTCCCAGGTTCCATGCATATTATAAAAGGAGTTTATTTTAAAACCTACGATCTTTACGGCGTTTCCACGCTTCACCACGAAATTCAGCGTTTTGGTTAGTTTTTTTCCGGTTATACTGGTAAATTCCAACACCACAGTTTCATTCCCAAGGAAGCCAAAGCCCAGATTAAGGTTAAGACGATCTGCTTCTAAGGCAGTACCGGGATTAAGTGAAATGATACTTTCAACCCGATTTTCAAAAATCCGGGAGATCTCATGAATACCTACATTGGCTTGAACCTTTATCGTAAAAGGCACATCTAAAAACACTTCCCCTGCAGAAGGTGTAAGACTAACGTCAAAATTTTGAACCGGCGCGGGAAGTTCTTCTTTTGGAGAATCTGTACTGCATGCAAAGCTAATGGACAGTATCCATAATAATAGGAGTTTTTTTACCATGTTTTTTGTATAAAAGTGAATGAATGTAATAAAAAATTCAATTCGATACTCACTTACATTCAATAAAAACAATACAATCCTTTATTTTACCGCCCCCGGCAACAATCTCGTTCACTTTTTCAAAATCCTCCTCACTGTCTGCCAGTACCATTAAAATATCATTTGTATGAATTACGGTAGAAGAACCGCCCGGACGGATATATTCTCCGTTTCTTTTGATAATCACAATAAAGGCTGATTTTGGAAAATTCAAATCAACAATTCTCTATTTAACTGCCTGGAAATCGGGCAAAATTTCAAACTCCTGCTAGAATGATTTAGAAATATCTGAATTAAAATAATTCAATATTATCCTTCGGTGTTACTAGTTCCAGCTTAGCCACATTGAGTCATTTTGCAGTAATTGTTAAAGTTGTACTCTGGATTAAAACCGATGTGACCGAAATACACAATGCGATATTAAAATTCATAATTGCTTTGTCCATACCTGCTAAAAGTGGACAGGGTCCAACTCTAAGGCTGGCCGTAGATTGGTCTTTAAAGCAATACTTTTTGAGCGTAATACAAGATCTTCACCGCAGCGGGGGTTTCGTGATTTTTATCGTTATCTCCAATCAGCAAATTATTTGTCCTCTTTAAAATTTTTGGTTCTAAATCTTTTATTTATTTAAGTCGATACTGTCGATGTCAGAATTACTTTTTGCTATAAAAGCGGAGAATTTCAGCGTTTTACTGTTGTATGTTAATGGTAAAATGCCATCCTTTTGTGTAAGCCTGTTGCCACTCGCGGTTATTAAAGCATCAAAAGGTGCAATCTCCCATTCGTATATGGATTTAAAATGCGGAAAAAAATCATACGTTCCTTTAGCTATGCCAATTAAGTTCATTGGGCTTTCATCAATTTTTTCCTGAATAGCACCACTTTTATAAAGCTTGAAGTCATCAAGAAATTTCTCGGTTTTTTCATTCATCCTGTTCTTGTTCTTCATTATGGTATAGAAAAAGCCCGCTATGGGTGTGTTTATTCGGTTTTTTTCCGTCAATAATTCGTCGATTCCTAAATTTAAGGATGCTTCAATAGTTTCGATTCTATACGCCTTATTGTTTATACCAATAAATAGTTCTCTTTTTTGAGGCACAAGAAGCAAGCTAAAGGTTGGTCGTTGCTTTTCAATTTTTGTGATCCCTATCAGAAAATCAGACTTTTCTTCCCGCAACTCTTTTTTTCCGATTATTGGGCTTAACACCCAAAATGAATTCCATTTTTTACGTTCTTCAAAATCAACCTGGTCACACCTCGAGATAAAAGGCAATCGGCTTTCCAACGCAATTGATTTTAGGAGCTTGTAGCTAATCTGTTCACATTTTCTTACTATTGATTTTTTACCATCATGTTCTTCAATGGTGATTTGTAGTTGTTTGTTTATTTCTAATATGTTATTTAGTGCAATTTTAAATTCAGTCATTTTGTTATTTACTCCATTTCTTTTTTCTACTTCCAGGTGCATTTTAAAAGTGTTCACCTATTGCATTCTTTTTCGTATCATCCGGATTATCAAATCATCGCAAGTAAGTAGGCTATTTTTAACCATTGATAGGAACTGTAACCGGTCAATACTAGTTGTAGGAATGCAAACTTGTTGGCTTGGACCTGGTTTTGTTGGTGAATTTAATTATTTTCTTTGAAAAACTGCCCGCTATTTGTGATAAGCCTAATGGCCAACTGGTTTTATACTGTTTAATTTATCTTTTTATCTAATGTTAAGTGCCCCTGGGTTGGGGCATAGCGTTCCCGCAGCGACCTACTTACACAGCTGGAGTTTGTTTTTTTAAATCTGGTGTTGTTCGTTAAAGCTCACCATCCAATTCACTCCAAATTTATCTGTTAGCATCCCGAAATAGTCACCCCAAAATGTGTTTTCGAGAGGCATGTTAATCTGCCCACCCATTGCTAAATCATT
>JAWOHC010000020.1:0-2630 GCA_046496275.1 Gillisia sp. | reverse complement strand
AATTATTATACCGGGGCAATTTTTGAAGTAGCCGCGCCCCCGGAAGTAAAACTGGGTTCCATTGGCGGTGGTGGCCGTTATGACGATCTTACCGGAATTTTTGGTTTGAAAGATATTAGCGGGGTTGGAATTTCATTTGGTTTAGACCGGATATTTCTGGTCCTGGAGGAATTGGAGCTGTTTCCGGAAACAGTCACTTTAAATACCAGGGTCATGTTTATCAATTTTGGGGAGCAAGAGGCTTTATATGGTTTAAAAGCAGTTCAGAAATTAAGGGAAGCGGGAATAGCGGCAGAACTTTATCCCGATGCGGCAAAAATGAAGAAACAAATGATTTATGCCAATAAACGGGAGATTCCGTTTGTGATTTTGGCGGGTCCTGAAGAAATGGAGCTTCAGTTGTATGGAATTAAAAACATGAAAACCGGTGATCAGGAGAAGGTTTCCCTGGATAGGCTAATGGAAATTTTGAAATAATAAGATAAAAACAAAGGACTCCTTTCCTATGTTGGGAAGCCAACCCGAACGGTAAGGATTAATCGAATACACGATGTTTTTAATCAACCAGGAATTCTTCTTTCGATTAAGACGGAAAGGTTAAAAAATTCGAATAGGTTTAGGCCAAGTGCGCAAAGAGCAGATGGATCTTTTTTTAAAAAAAAATGGTCGTTGAGAGTATCAACGACCATTTTCTATCCTGAATTTTAAGTTTTTTTACCCTCCGTACTGCTCCATCATTTCTCTTCGTATTTCCTGAAACCCTTCAATGCCGCCATACATTATAAGCCCTACTATAAGAATCACTATATAGATTACGCTTAAGGAAATGCCTATAATTGCCAGGGTCTTCCCGGTTCTTACATTTTGATATCCTATATACAATTCAGGGTTTTGCACATACGTATCGCTTGCTTTTTTAGCCAATACCAATGTAATAACACCAAATATTAAGCCTACCAAACCATAGCAGCAGCATCCTATAACAGATAAAATCCCGAAAACGAGGATTAAGGTTGAGTTGGGTAATTGTTGCCTTTCAATTTCCATAAGTTAGAAAGTAATTTTGATGGGTTAGTGTTTAGTTGAATAAATAGAACATTTTGATTAGATAATTAAATAGCATTGTACCTGCAGTTAAAATGATAAGGCCAATTTTTATGATAAAATCGAATTTAAATTTAATAAATATGTTAATAAGAACAAAAACAAGTAAAACAGCAAGTGGATAGATTGCAGGAAATATTTTAAACGCATCAACAAAATTACCATCCAACAGCAAAATCATTGCCCGCTGACCGCCACATCCGTAGCATTCAAGGCCAAATAATTGCTTGTTTAAACAAGGAAGTAGGATTTCTTCCATAAATACAAAAAGCTTATTTAATTTGAAATTATCACTTTTTTTGAAATTACATGCCCATCCTGAGCTATTATTTTTACAAGATAAATTCCATAGCTTAGATTTCCGGTGGAGAATTGGTAGGAATTTTGGTCTCCCAAAGTCCTGGTTTCAAACATTTTTTTGCCCAAACTATCAAATAGAAAAACGGTGTTGATTTTTCGTTCTTCAGGAATAAGTATTTCAAGGCGATTAAAAAGATTATTTTGAAATATCCTGAATTCACTAATTAAGGGAGGAATATCCGCCTTTTTTTCATCGATCCCGTTGAAAAAAGTAAGGCTGAAACGTTGATGGTATTCCCCGGAATCCAACCAAATACTGAAATTATTCTCTGAAAGATCGTGATAACTTTTTGTTTCACGATCCAATAAGTAAATCCGGTTAGGGAAGATTGCTGTTATTTTATGAAAAACCACTTCTGATGCTTGAGCTACTTTTAGAAATAAAGGGATTTCTTCCAATTCTTCAAAAGGGAGAACATTGATCAAATAGCTCATTTCCTCAATTAAAAACCCAGCGTCAGACTCCAGTACCGACATGTTTTTAGCATCCATCGCATGATCTATTCCGCTGGTTGCATCCGGGCGATGGATAAGCAAAAGCTGTCTTATGTAATTTTTATTGAACTCCACATTTAACCTTATATGGGAGGTTTCCGTGGACTTACGCTCATTTAGTTTAAATTCAGAAGTAACAGGATTCTCTTTTTCATAAACCCTGTAATCATTTTTGAAAATTAGGTTTCCGTGTTGTTTTCCTTCCACCAAAAATCCCTGCCCAATTGGTGCGAAACGTCTGGAAATATGCTTCCCGGTTTCTCCTGTTGTATGCATTTGGTTTCCTGTATCATCAAATTTGCTGAAAACAGGTGGGACATATCCATTATTTCCGCCTGCCGGGGAGTAGACGCCGTAACCACCTTCATATTCGCTTATGTAATGTGATTCGACCGGTCTTGAGTCCCAATAATAGGCTACTCCTGTTGTGCTCAGGTTTTCCTCTAAAAATTTTTTAAGATCCAGGGCCGAAGGGTATGGGTTTCCTACCAGCCTGTTTTTATCTTTTTCTACCGCTAAACTTATGGTCCCGTTATGTGGTTTTCCCCTGAAATCATAACGCTGTTTATTGCCTGGATTATTCGGGATGCCATAAATAGTAACCCCTGTATTTGTTCCTGCAACGCCTTTCATCGTAAATCCTTCTCCGGGAAGGAGATCGAAATTTTTCC
>JAWOHC010000423.1:0-9234 GCA_046496275.1 Gillisia sp. | reverse complement strand
ATAAGGTGGATACTAAATAATAATATTTCGGAGGTTTATAAAAAAGATACAATGGCAGGAATATTTTATTCAATCTATGGATTAAATGATTGGATATTTTTTGTATTCTTCCTTATAGTCTTCATTATAATTTTTAAATTGAAAAATAACTCAGAAATACTGCCATCTTAAATGGGGAAATCCTTATTTATTTCCCAATACAAAAATTAGCGAAAATGTTCCCCAACAATTCATCATTGGTAACCTGACCTGTGATTTCACCAAAATGATACAAAGCCTGGCGAATATCTATGGCCAAAAGATCTCCGGAAAGATTGTTGTTCAGGCCTTCCTGCACCTTATTGATTTCCTCCAGGGCGCTTAAAAGTGCATTGTAATGCCGGCTGTTGGTAACAATGGTATTGTTGTTTTGCAATTCTCCAAGATTGACGAATTCCAGGAGTTTGGCTTTTAATGCTTCCACGCCAATGTTCTCTTTGGCCGAGATAGCGATTAGATTTGAGCCTTCTACTGCGCTCAGGCTGACTTTGAGCTTCTCGATTTCTTCTTCACTTAATTGATCTGTTTTATTGGCGACTATCAATAAGGGTTTTTGCGGAAACTGATTCTGGATTTTTTCAATTTCAACTTTAAACTTTGAGCCCTGCATTTTGAACAGTTCTGCATTGAGCAGAAAAAGAATTACCTGGGCCTGGGCGATCTTTTCAAAAGTCCGTTTAATGCCCAGGCCTTCAATAACGTCTTGTGTTTCCCGGATCCCGGCGGTATCGATAAACCTGAAACCCACCCCGCCAATGGAGATTTCATCTTCAATAGAATCCCGGGTTGTTCCCGCAATTTCTGAAACTATGGCACGTTCTTCATTTAAAAGCGCATTCAAGAGGGTAGATTTTCCCACATTGGGCTCGCCCACAATGGCCACCGGAATTCCGTTTTTAATCACATTTCCGGTTGCAAAGGAATCGATGAGTTTCTTGAGTACATTTTGAATTTTGGTCACCAGGCGCATAAATTCATCCCGGTTGGCAAATTCCACATCTTCTTCGGCGAAATCGAGTTCGAGTTCAATTAAAGAAGCAAAATCCAATAATTCCTGTCGCAATTTCTGGATCTCGTTGGAAAAGCCACCGCGCATTTGTTGCATCGCCAATTGGTGGGAGGCTTGATTTTCCGAAGAAATAAGATCGGCTACCGCTTCGGCCTGGCTTAAGTCCATCTTTCCGTTTAAGAAGGCCCGAAGGGTGAATTCCCCGGCTTCTGCAGCCCGCGCGCCTTTTCGAATTAAAAGCTGAATGATTTCCTGCTGTATATACTGACTTCCGTGACAGGAAATTTCTATAGTGTTTTCACCGGTATAGGATCTTGGTCCGTGAAAAATGGAGATCAATACTTCATCCAGAATTCGTTCACCATCCACAAGGTTTCCCAAATGCAGGGTGTGTGAAGGTTGCTCCTGAATATTTTTACTGCTTTTTGCTTTAAATAAAGGCGCTACAATTTTTACCGCTTCGGGTCCGGAAACCCTGATTACTGCAATAGCGCCAGCTCCGGAAGGAGTAGCCAAAGCTACTATGGTATCGTTTAATCTCATGCTTGCAAAGATAAAGTATTAAGTATTGAGATGTGAGATATGAGATGTGAGAAATAAAGTTGGTGGAAGCTAAGATTCAAGAGACAAGAACCAGGAGAAATAAGATGGGAAAAGAGAAAATAGAATAAAGAAAAGAGACAAAATTATTCGTGCATTCGTGGCTAAAAACATTGAAGATTAATTTCTGCGAAAATCTGCGATCAGCGGGAAATTAAATACAATGTAACATTGAAAATTAATGTTTAAAACCAGTCAACACTAATCAGGGAAGTTCAGAGAAAAAAATATTCGTGCATTCGTGGCTAAAAAGCAATGAAGATTAATTTCTGCGAAAATCTTCGAGATCAGCGGGAGATAAAAAACAAGTACCATTGAAAATTAATGTTTAAAAATGAATTTTATATTGTAACAAAATTTATATAGCTTAGTCATATTAAATCTAATATCTCAAATCTCAAATCTCCTATGAGAGAAGACAAGCAATTATTGATGATCACCCATCTCTCTCAACTTTTAAATTTCATAACCGGGATAGGTGGCTTTATTGTCCCACTTATTCTCTGGGCTACACAAAAGGAACAGGTCGCTGGAATGGATATCCATGGGAAGATGATCCTGAATTTCCAGATTAGCATTTTTATTTACAGCATAGTAAGTATTCCCCTAATCCTTCTTTTTGGACTGGGTATTTTTCTTCTTATAGCTATTGGTCTTATCTCGCTTATATTGCCAATTATTAATGCCATTAAAGTAAGCAATGGAGAAATGCCGGATTATCCCTTGTCTATTAAATTTCTGCAGTAAATAAGGATTTATATAAGGAAGCGGCAGGAAGTTGGAAGAATTATTTTGAAGAGAATTCCGGCCTAAACGGGATCCTCTATGTGCGTTTAATATTGGAACAACTCTTAGCATCCCTTAAAATTTATTTCTCTGCTTCCTTGTATTGCCTGAGATTATTCTATATTTATCCAGTCTAATTTTTTGGACAGCTGCAGGTAAGGGCCAGGCAATAAAAACATTGAAATTTAGTAATGGTTTTTCTTCAATTGGGTAAGAGCTTTCGTTCCTGTTAAAAGCTTTTGTCCAAAACCCGTTTAGAAAGAATTGTTGAAAATCTTTAGAATTTTATGAGCAGTGCGTATCTTAGAGGAAGATAGCCTTCAACCAGCCTTAAGCTTTGTTTTGTTGCAAGGAAACTATTTTAAAAATGGAAAAAAATAAAGATAAAGATCTGAAAAGGTCTAAGGATCAAAAGAAACCGAAAAAGTCACCAAAACCATCACAAAAGGATTCAAACAAATTTCCAATTGTAGGAATAGGTGCTTCTGCAGGAGGACTTGAGGCGCTTGAGCTCTTCTTTAGCAGTGTGCCGGAAGGCTGCGATATGGCATTTGTGGTTATTCAACATCTTGATCCGGACCACCAGGGAATGATGCCTGAGCTTTTGCAGCGAATTACTCCTTTAAAAGTATATCAGGCCACCGATTGGTTAAAAGTGGAACCTAACAGTATTTATGTAATACCCCCCAATAAAAGCCTTTCTATCGAGGATGACACCTTGCATTTATCCAATCCGGTTGAAAAAAGGGGACTCCGGTTACCCATAGATTTCTTTTTTCGGTCTTTGGCTGAAGACAGGCTGGAAAAAAGTATTGGAGTGATACTTTCAGGAATGGGATCGGACGGCAGCCTGGGCGTAAAAGCCATCAAAGAAAAAAACGGGTTGGTATTGGTACAGGATCCAGACACGGCAAAATTTGACAATATGCCAAGAAGTGCAATTACTGCCGTGCAGGTAGATATTGTGGCAGAGGCAGAAGAATTACCCCAAAAACTAATCGATTTCACCACGCTCGTTCCGACAGATGAGAACCTTGCTCAAACGAATACGATCGATAAAGAAAATCTTGATAAGATCATTTTCCTGCTTCAAAGACAATCAGGACACGATTTTTCACAATACAAAAAAAACACCTTATTTAGAAGAATAGATCGGCGAAAGGGAATTCATCGGTTGGATCGCATCGATGCGTATATCCGTTTTTTAGAGGAAAATCCGGAAGAGCTTGATATCCTTTTCAAAGAACTGCTTATAGGGGTTACCAGCTTTTTTAGAGATGAAGCGGTTTGGGAAAAACTTAAAACAAGTGTGCTGCCACAATTGATGAAAGCAGCTGCAAACGATCAGGTTTTACGTGCCTGGGTTCCTGCCTGTTCTACTGGCGAGGAAGCATATTCCCTGGCTATTATTTTTACAGAAGCCATGGAAGAGGTGCGAAAAAGCAAGAATTTGATGTTGCAAATTTTCGCCACAGATATTGACCAGGAAGCCATCGAAAAAGCAAGGAAGGGGTTTTTCTCCCCCAATATTTCTGCCGATGTGTCCCCGGAGCGACTCAGCAAATTTTTTAAGGCGGAAACCGATGGGTATCAAATAAATGCTGCAATAAGGGATATGGTGGTATTTGCACCTCAAAATGTTATAAAAGATCCTCCTTTTACAAAACTCGACCTGCTGTTGTGCAGGAATATGCTTATCTATATGGAGCCTGAGTTACAGGAAAAACTCATCGTCCTTTTTAATTATAGTTTAAAAACAGATGGAATCATGATCCTGGGCACTTCAGAAACCCTGGGAAAACAAACAGAAGGTTTTAGCGAACTGGATTCTAAATTAAAAATTTATCAGCGCACTTCTACAAATTCAAGCCGGGAACTGGTTAATTTTCCAAGTGCATTTTTCAGAAAAAAAATATTAACTTCAGAAAAAAAGAAAAATCCGGAGGTGATTGAAAATATTCAAACCCTTGCAGATCAGGTTTTACTCCAGCGTTTTGCTCCGGCAAGTGTATTGGTAAATGAAAAAGGGGATATCCTTTATATCACCGGGCGTACTGGGAATTACCTGGAACCCCTGGCAGGAAAAGCAAATTGGAATATTTTTGCGATGGCACGGGAAGGCTTGCGTTTTGAGCTTCCGGCAGCTTTTCGAAAAGCCGCTGAAAATTATGAACCGGTTAAATTAAAGCACATTAGAATTGAAGCCAACACCAAAATTCTCTTTGTTAATATGCTGGTGCAGCGTCTTGAGTATCCCGCTGCGATCAAAGATATGATCATTGTGGTGTTTAACGATGTTACCGATGAGGTTGAAATAATGGATACAAAGCCATCACGAACAAAGGTAGGATCCGGAAAAGAGCAAAATGAGCTTGAATTGGAACTTCAACGAAGTTATGAAGAAATAAAAAATATTCGTGAGCAAATGCAGATCTCTCAGGAGGAATTGCAGTCCACCAATGAGGAGTTACAGTCTACCAACGAGGAATTGCAGTCTACCAATGAGGAGCTTACCACCTCCAAAGAAGAAATGCAAAGTATGAATGAGGAGTTGCAAACCGTGAACATTGAGCTTAGAAGCAAAGTGAGGGATTATGTACAGGCGGACAGCGATATGAAAAACCTGCTGAACAGTACACAAATCGCTACGCTATTTCTGGATAAGGATTTGAATATCCGCAGGTACACCAAGGAGGTAGCTTCCTTGTTTAAAATTCGTAATAACGATATGGGCAGGGCCTTCACCGATCTGGTTTCAGACCTGGAATATCCCGAAATTAAAAGCGATTCCCAAAGGGTATTGAATACCCTTATATATGTGGAAAAACCCATTCAAACCAAGGATAGCAGATGGTTTAATGTTAGGATCATGCCCTACAGGACGCATGATGACAGAATTGACGGATTGGTAATAACCTTTACCAATATAACCAAGTCTAAAAAGCTGGAAATAGAATTAAAAGAATTGAATGATGAACTTCGGAAAAGTAAAAAAAGTTAATAATTTCATCCTGAAAAAGGGATAAAAACAAACGATTTCCAATTATAAATAAGGAATTATGAAACAGAAGGCTAAGGACTTTGGAGTTTCAATCCTACGCCGTAAGGCGGAAGAATTGCTTAAGAATAACACCAAAGTCCCGGAATCCAAACTTTCTGAGGATGAAATTTTAAAACTCATCCATGAAATTGAGGTTCATCAAATAGAACTGGAATTACAGAATGAAGAACTTAAGCGCGCCAGGGAACGCGAAATAGAACTGGCTTCTGAAAAATATGCAGAGTTGTATGATTTTGCGCCATCAGGGTATTTCACACTTTCCAGGGAAGGAGATATTGTTAATTTGAATTTTGCTGCCTCCCAAATACTTGGTAAAGAACGCAGGGGATTAAAAAACAGCCGGTTTGGCTTTTTTGTTTCTGATGAGACCAAGCCAGATTTCAATCAATTTCTCACAAATGTTTTTACAACAAATAACAAAGAGTTTTGCCAGGTAAACCTTATTCCCAGTAACGATACTCCTGTATATGCGTACCTAACCGGGATTTCTATAAAAGATAACCTTTGCCTTGTAAATGTAGCCGATATTACAAAGCTTATAGAGGCTGAAAATGTTATACGCGACCTTTCACTAATAGCCACCCATACAGATAATCAAGTGATTATTGCAGATGCGAATGGAGCGATAGAATATGTAAATAAGGCATTTGAAAAACTCACCGGCTACGCTCTTGAAGAGGTAAAGGGTAAAAAACCGGGTAGTTTCCTGCGGGGTAAGGAGACCAATCCGGAACACGTTTTGGCTATGAGAATGGGCATGAAAAAAAGAAAGGCCTTTTCTCAGGAAATTTTAAATTATACCCGGAGTGGTGAAAAATATTGGGTTTCTATTTCTATCAATCCGGTTTTTAATGCCCGGGGTGAACTGGAAAAATTTATTGCGATTGAGCAAAATATTACGGGGCGTAAAGAAGAAGAAACCCAGCGGGAATTTGAACGACTGGATAAGGAAGCGCTCATCAATAGTACAGACGATTTAATTTGGAGCATTAAGAATGACTTAACCCTGATTGCTGCAAATAAGGCATTTCTAAACTTTATAAAACAAAAAACCGGCTATTTTTTAAAAAAAGGCGACGATGTGTTACCTAAGGATCTTTTTAATTCAGAAAGGAGGAGTTTCTGGCTTAAAAACTATGAAAGGGCCCTGAAGGGAGAGCGGTTTTTAATCGATGCCGAAATAGAAAATAATAATGCTTCAGAACAGAATTATCTGGAGATCAATTTTAACCCTATTTACATAGATAAAAAAGTTGTTGGGGTGGCTTGTTTTGCAAGAGATATTACAGAAATCAAAAAAAATAAAGAAGCGCTTCTGGAATATAACAAGAAACTTCAGGCAGCTCAAAAAATCTCAAAATTAGGCTATTGGGAATATGATTTGGAGACCAGGAAATTGTTCTGGTCAGACGAGGTTTATAAGATATGGGAAGTGGAAGCAAAGGCTGGAATTAGCCCGAAAAAATTCCATGCAACAATTCATCCATTGGATAAACCAGGCTATGATGAGTATTTGCAGAATGCAAATTTGGGTAAAGCTGCTTTAGATATAAAATATAGAATTGTACTTAAAAGTGGAACTATAAAATGGATCCATGAAACCGGGAATTTGGTTGCAACAGGGAACGAAGGGAATATCCATTACGAAGGAACGGTTCAGGATATTACCGCTCAAAAGGAATATGAAAATCAGATATTAAATGTGAGCGAGCGGCTTCGAAACTTGTCGGCTCACCTGCAAACTGTTCAGGAAGAGGAGCGAATCAATATCGCCAGGGAGATCCACGACGAACTTGGCCAGCAATTAACGGGAATTAAACTTGATGCGGCCTGGTTACAGAGCAAAGCTAAAAACAAGGAACAGGAAGAGCAGGACCGCATGGACCGCCTTATAAATAACATCAACACAACCATAAAGAAAGTTCGGAAAATCGCGACAGATCTGCGTCCGGGGGTTTTGGATGATCTGGGATTGGAAGCGGCCATCGAATGGCATAGTGTACAGTTTGAGGAACAAACCGGAATTTCCTGTATCCTGGAAACTTCCACCATAGCAGATACTTATGAAAAGACGGTTAACACTGCTGTTTATAGAATTTTTCAGGAAGCACTCACCAACGTTACACGACACGCAAATGCATCGGAAGTGCTTATAAAGCTTTGCGAAAAGAACGGTATTTTAGTGTTGGAAGTATTAGACAATGGTAAGGGTTTTGTTGAAACCGAAAAAAACAATCTTACATCCTTGGGGATTACAGGAATGAAAGAACGGGCCTTGATGATTAACGGAAAATTTTCAATTAAAAAAAGAAATGAAGGCGGTACCAAGGTAAAGCTTGTTGTTAAATTATAAACTTTTAAAAAGTGATATCCCATGAATGTTTTAATAGCCGATGATCACGCTATATTGAGAAAAGGACTGATAGAGATCCTTCATGAAACTTTTCAGTCACTCAAATATTTTGAGGCCGCAAACGGTAACGAGGCGCTTCAAATTACGAGAAAGGAATCCCTGGATTTAATTCTATTGGATATTTCCATGCCAGGAAGAAATGGACTTGAAACCCTTAAACAAATAAGGGCGGATGGCATTCAGACCCCAATTCTTATTTTAAGTGTACAACCCGAAGATCAATATGCAATAAGGGTATTAAAGGCAGGGGCATCCGGATATTTAAATAAGGACAGTGCTCCCGAGGAATTGATAAATGCGGTAAATCATATCCTAAATGGTAGAAAATATATTTCCATGGATATTGTGGATAAATTAGCACAATCCCTGTCCCACCCGCTGGACCAGCCTTTGCACACAAAACTATCCGACAGGGAATTGCAGGTCCTTAAATTTATTGCCTCCGGTAAAACCGTTTCAGAAATAGGCCTGGAAATTTCTTTAACAGTAAATACCATTAGTACCTACAGGGCCAGAATACTTGAGAAATTAAATTTAAGGAACAATGCAGAGCTCACAAGGTATGCATTGGACAATGCTTTGGTTTAACTCAATTTTCGTCCGATTAAGACGGAAGGGTTAAGGGGGCAAAGTATAACTGCAACCACCCCGGACTTTGGCCATCTGCCCGTTTCTATCGGGATTGGGAAGCAGGGGAGCTTTTAATTTTTTGGTTCTGTTTTAGGAAATTGTAGAAAGGTGCTTAACTTAATAGCAAAGGGCGCAAAGGTTCCACAAATATCACAAAGTCTTCCTTTTCCAGGGGGGGCTTCTGTTCAATAGTCCCTTTTATAATTTCCAATTCAATAAGTATACAACTGGTTCATTTTCAATCAACATTTTTTCTTTGCGTCCTTTGCCTGCCCGCACCGGTCGGGCGGTTTTTTTTGCATACTTTGCGGTTAAATAGGATTGAAGCAAAATAGCAATTCTTAATAGAGATCAATAAAATAAACCATAACCTTCTAAACCATACCCATTTTAAAATTCAACGTTGTTTAAGAGCTTTTTGTTTTTTTTAAGGTTTTTTTTGATGATGAATTTAAAAATTTATTGGTGCATTCGTAACTAAATTTTATCAACACGCTTTAATAAGTTCTGGTTCTGGATTCTAACAGCTACGCCAAAGTTGGAACGATCTTGATTCTTTCCTGTACTTTATTGTTTCTTTACAATCCTCCTGGTTATTCGTGGTCAATTGATTTCTACGTGGTTTCATCAAATTTTTTTGCTTGGTTTTTCTTACAATTGCTTTTTGATAAATCGGTTTAATTGTAAATCCTGTAG
>JAWOHC010000358.1:0-4357 GCA_046496275.1 Gillisia sp. | reverse complement strand
GCTTCCTTCTTGCCTGTTAATGCCATTTTTTGCATTATTTCATCAGCAAAAAAGTTTATGAAATCAATATCTGTAAGATCATGCCTAATTCCGTTGGTTACAAAAATATCTCTGTAACCATTGTTATCCATATCAAAAAGCAATCCTGCCCAACTCCAATCTGTACCGGAAACTCCACTGTAATAAGCGATTTCAGAAAAGGAATTGTTGCCGTTATTAAGCTGAAGTGTATTTTGAATGTATTGCTGGGAGAAGCCTTTGCTTTGTTTTAATTTGAAAATATTATACCCTTCAAATTCCATCACGGATTTTACACGGGAATCTCCTTCCGGGAGCATATCAGTAACAAAAATATCAATAAGCCCATCATTATTGATATCGGCCATATCTACTCCCATCGCCGAAAGACTTAAATGTGAGGTCCAGTTCATGATATCCTCTGTAAAGGTGCCATCCTGATTATTGATATACAGGTAATCCCGCTCATAAAAGTCATTTGACACGTATATATCCGGATAAAGATCGTTGTTGATATCGCTAATTACCACGCCCAGTCCAAAACCGATTAAACTTCCAAAGATATTTGCCTCCTGACTAACATCTACAAATTTTCCGTTATCATTTCGCAACAACATATCGCCAACTCCCCTAAATATTGCAGGAACCCCTGCCCAATCCTGTGCTCTAATATCCCTTTGTTCGGCATAGCCCAGGCTGCTCACTGGAATATTGCTGTTGTTTAAAATATAAACATCAAGATCTCCATCCAGGTCATAATCAAAAAAGGTTGCGTGTGTACTAAATCCGGTTTTAGCTAAATTATATTCAGCTGCACTTTCGGTAAAGGTTAGATCTCCATTGTTAATATAAAGATCATTGTCGTGATTATCCCCTTCCATATTTCCGGCGTTACTCACATATATATCGAGTAATCCATCATTATTAATATCTACCATATTCACCCCGGTAGACCACGGCTTATTACCGGCTACACCAGCTTTTTCAGTAATGTCTTCAAATTTAAAATCCCCCTTATTTAAAAACAATTTATTAGGCCCCATATTAGCTGTAAGATAAATATCAGGAAGCCCATCATTATTAATATCTCCAATTGCAACTCCACCCCCATTATAAAAATTCCGATATTTAAAAATATTGAAATCCTTCTGGTTTACAACTTCGTTAATAAAATCTAATCCGGTTTCTTCGGGAGACATGAGCGTAAATAAAGTGTTTTTGTCCTCCACCTCTAATTCTGCATTTGATTCCTTTTCTTTGGATTCACAGGAAATAAGTAGGGAAACTAACAGGGAAAATATGATAATATGTAGGGGTAATTTGAAATTCATTGTCTTTAAATAATATAACTACTATTAATTTTTCTTGTTTTTGCAAATAAGGGTTAAAGGTTTTTGTGACCTAAATTGGATGTAGATAAAAAATCAATTTTCACTTCGAAATTATAGGTTTTAATTGGGATGCGAAAGACATTTTAATATTTTCTTAACTACATTGTGGAGTAATTAACTTTATCAGGAAAACTAGTCTAAATTAGTATATTATAGGAGAGTCAGAGAAAAAGACAAATTAAAAAGTATTAATGAAAAATTAATTAACGCTACAAAAGATTAATCGCACTATTTTTTCACGATTTCAAGACAATTACTTATTAAACTAATGGTTTCCGGCGCGTCCTTTTGGGGTTTGCGATATTTCTTCCTTTGAAATGCTTGGTGAGCTTGATACGGGATAATTGTTCTAATTTTACAGTGCAATGAAATTTCACGTAATTCAAAGAGAAGAAGTTATTTTGAGAAACAATAACTTAATCAATTAGAAAAGCCAGGTTGTTTATAATTCAAAAATACCTTTGCATCACTATGGAAAACAAAAAGAATATTCTGCTGGTTGAGGATGATGATTCCTTGGGATATTTACTCTCAGAATATCTTCAAATAAAGGGGTTTGGCATAACCTGGGTTAAAAACGGGAATCTTGCCTTGCAAAAACTGGAAAAGGAAAAATTTGACCTTGCTGTGCTGGATGTCATGATGCCGGAAATGGATGGATTTACCCTGGCTGAAAAGATGAAACTAACTCACCCGGAAATTCCGTTCATATTTCTTAGCGCAAAATCTCTTAAAATTGATGTTCTAAAAGGCTTTTCGAAAGGGGCTGAAGATTATCTTAAAAAACCAATAGATGAAGAAGAGCTTGTAATACGCATCAATATTCTATTGAAAAATCTTTCTCATCAGGAAACGGTAATTAGAGAAAAGGAAGAGGTCGATCTTGGAAAATATACCTACAAACCTCTGCTGCAAACTTTGGAATTTGGAGGATCTAAAGTGTCTTTAACTTCAAGAGAGAATGAATTATTGCGATATTTGGTTTCGAGACAAAATGAAATTTGTACTCATAAGGAATTGTTGAAAAATATTTGGGGTACAAATGACTATTTTACCCGAAGAAGCTTAAATGTATTTGTGTCCAGGTTAAGAAAATATCTTGAAAAGGAACCATCGATTAAGGTTGAGAATATTCATAACACCGGATTTATTTTCAGGATAGAATAACCTGTTTAAAAAATTACAATAGAAAAGGCCAGCTAAAAATAGTTTTTAGCTGGCCTTTTTTTATGGGGTATCAAATTATATTTTAATACCCTGGATTTTGTATAATATTTGGGTTTGTAATAACCGCGGTTGTTGGGATAGGAAAGAGTACCCTAAAGTCTTCACTCGCATCTTTATAACCCCAGGCTTCAGTAAATTTACCGAAACGAATAAGATCCATTCTTCTCCAATATTCAGCATATAACTCACGCCCACGCTCATCAAGAAGAGCTTCTTCCGTTAAGGAAGCTAATGGTTCTGCTTCTCGTAAAACCCTTAATTCATTCACCATTCCAAGTGCAGCATCGCCTGAAGATCCACCTCTCATAATCGCTTCCGCTTTCATAAGGTGCGCATCTGCATAACGGAATAATACTGTATGGTTTGCAAAGGCTCCGTTTTCAGGATGGTATTTTAATAATCTAATTCCTGTTACTTCGTTGTTAACGATTAGACTTGGAAATTCACGGGTAAAAACCAACGCATTTCCAGATCTGTCTGTCATTGCGGCTCCAGTTTCGTCATACTGCTGGTTGATAAGAAACCCATAACCAATTCCAAAATGTGAACCGTCTGTAGGGACAAAACCTCTTCTTTCTTCTTGTCCGGAACCAGGTACATTAACCTGAGCGTCTCCTTCAAAAAGATCGTAAAATTCTGCTAATGTTGAAAATCCATTCCATCCACCACCGGTATTATCGGGAGTGTTTTGTTTGTAGTGCAGCCCGTTCCACATTTTCGCACCAACACCAGATGTAGTAAAGAAAATAGTTTCAGAATCTACAGTATTTGTAAAAAGATCAAAATATCCTGCCTGAAGATCGAACCCATCTGCCTTAATTGCATCAACAAGATTAACAACTGCCGTCATATCAGCTGCAGCAGCTGTTCCTGTACCAAGATAAATATGCTTGTTTAAAAGGATTTTAGCTTGTAAATAACGCACCGCCGCCTTAGTTGGCCTGTCAAGTTCTGCACTTGGGCCGCTGCTTGGTAAAACAGCAAGCGCTTCATTAAGGTCTGTTTCAATAAACGTTAAGGCATCTGCTCTGGACATAACCATTGGGTTAACATCCGGACCTTCATCTGGTGCTCTAAAGGGAACCTGACCATAAAGATCTGTTAAAACAAACATCGCATACGCTCTTATAAATTTAGCTTGCGCTGCTTGTAGGGGAGATGGATTACTTCTAGTGTCTATAATCGCCGTTGCGTTAAAAATCAATTGGTTGAAGCCGTTCCAGGTATTTCTTACAAAGTTATGGTTGGCATCCCAGGTTTGTGTATGTAAGGTTCTCCATAAACCATTATCACCCCAATCTGTTCCTCTTGTTGGAACAACCATTTCATCTGTAGTAACCTCACTAAGAGCATACAGATTTTCCTGAGTTGCAATCTGACCCCTTAAACTGTTAAAAAGATTTGTAAGGTTGGATTCCGGATCTACACCGGTAAAATCTCCAGATAGATTTCCAAATCTGGAATCGGTTTCCTCAATTTCCAGGTCGGTACAGCCCAGCGCACCTACAAGGAAAAGGCCCATAACAATTTTATTATATTTTATTGTTCTCATAGTAGTATATGTTTTTTTAGAATGTTGCATTTAATCCTAATGTAATGGTCCTTGGTCTTGGATAGGTTGTATAATCAATTCCCAAAGATGGAATATCATTAAGAGATTTAGGTACGTTAACCTCAGGATCCAAACCGGAATAGTTTGTAATAACGAACAGGTTTTGACC
>JAWOHC010000351.1:0-5188 GCA_046496275.1 Gillisia sp. | reverse complement strand
GATTATTTAAGGATAAATACATAATTTCAGTAAAAAGCATTCAGAATAAAAAAGCAAGCGGAAAGATCCTTCTAAATATCACGAGATGTCCAGAAATGGAAGAATTCCAGCCAGGAACCCTGCTCGCCTTACCATTTCGTGTGACAAACATCAATACACCCTTAAATCCACATCAGTTCAATTACAGGGCATATTTGGCCAATTTGAGAGTTTCAGGTCAGCTTAATCTTAGCAGAAATCAAGTGTTGAAACTAAAGGTTGCCAATTCGGGAATAAGGCCGCTGGCGGGAGAGGTACGTAACAAAATAATCGCCGAATTACGGCAGCATGAATTTGCGCCCCAGGAACTTGCCATTGTGCAGGCGCTCCTTTTAGGGCAACGCCAGGATATAAGCCCTGAAATTTACAGCAATTATGCCGCCGCAGGAGTGATTCACATCCTGGCGGTCTCTGGCTTGCATGTTGGAATTATTCTGCTTCTACTTAACCACCTCCTAAGACCTGTAGAACGAATTCGTTATGGAAAACAGCTAAAAACAATACTTCTTATCTTTTTACTGTGGGGATTTGCGGTGTTGGCAGGATTGTCTCCATCGGTAGTTCGCGCGGTGAGCATGTTTTCATTTATTGCCATTGCAATGCAACTTAACAGACGCAGCAGCGTACTCAATGCACTGTTCACCTCCCTGATTTTTTTGCTGCTCATTAACCCGTATTTTATCTTCCAGGTTGGATTTCAACTAAGTTATGCGGCGGTGCTTAGCATTGTTTTAATTCAACCACACTTGTTTGGTTTATTCACCCCCAGGTTTCGCGTTTTTAAATATATGTGGGGAATCCTATCGGTAACCATTGCGGCGCAAATTGGGGTTTTGCCGCTAAGCCTGTTTTACTTTCATCAATTCCCCGGGTTGTTCTTTATTTCAAATTTGGTGATCTTACCTTTTTTAGGGCTGCTGCTGGGCTTGGGAATCCTGGTGATGCTGCTCGCCATTATTGGTTTTTTACCAGAGTTCCTCACCCAGGTTTATGGAGAAATGATTCAACTTTTAAATGATTTCGTTTCTATTATAGCTTCAAAAGAGGTCTTCCTGTTTCAGGAAATTTACTTTTCAGCCTACCTCCTTTTTGCTTCGTATCTCCTTGTGTTTTCGTTTGTTTTTCTTCTGAAGAATTTCAATTATAAAAATATAGCGTTCCTGCTGATTTCAACTGGAATTCTTCAAATGGTATTTATTCACGAAAAGAATTCAGCTAATACCGAAGAAGGGATCATTTTTCATAAAAGCAGAAATTCCATCCTGGGAGAAAAAACCGGAAATCAGCTGGTTTTACATCACAACCTTGATACAACCGCCGTTTCACAAAACCTGATAAAGGATTTTAAAACCGGTCGGAATATTACAAACATCCAGGAAATTCCACTTAAAAACCTGTATCGGATAGCCGGGAAAACTATTTTTGTTATCGACAGCAGTGGGGTTTTTGATATTGCGGGATTAAATCCACAGGTAGTTGTACTGATAAATTCTCCAAAGATAAATTTAGACCGGGTGCTAAATCAAATGAATCCTGAAATGCTGGTGGCCGATGGAAGCAATTACCGAAGTTATATAAGCAAATGGCAAAAAACAGGGCAACAAAAAAAAGTCCCTTTTCACGCAACTGGCGAAAAGGGAGCTTTTATATTTTATAATTCCCGGGATATTCCGGAAGGAAAATCAGATAGCCTCGAAGGCAAAATGGATTAAGGTTTAAAACTGCCTTTAAAATTCTTTTCGTATTTCTGCCAGGCTTCAGCGGAATTCAACTTCATATAATCGTTATTGACGATCATTTTTAGATAGATTTCAAGTTGCTGGGGAGTACGATACCCCATTACCGGGGCGATCACGTTGGATTTTTCGTCAAAAAATACAAGACTTGGATATCCTGTGATCTTCAGGGCATTCGCAAAAAAGTGCTGACTATTCCTACCCTTTCTTTCAGGATCGAAATTAGGATTTGTGTACTTGAAATCATTATAAGTGACTTCTTCGGTTCCTTCAGCATTAAATTTTACGGCATAAAAATGTTTATTGATATACGTGATTACATCCTTATTTGTAAAGGTGTTTTTATCCATCATTTTACAAGGGCCGCACCAGGTGGTATACGCATCCATGAATATTTTCTTAGGTGCTTTTTTCTGGGCAGCCAAAGCTTCATTCATAGTGATCCAATTGATTTCCTGCGCCTGAAATTCGGCGACGGAAAAAACAAACAAAAGGATTCCAATTAGTAATTTTATATTCTTCATATGCCTGGAGTTTAATGTTTCGTGAACATATGCAACTTTCAAAGATGGATTTGGCTATTTGGTCAATCCTCTTCCAATGAATGTTTCATTCACAAAAAATGTCTGTAAAGCGTCTAATTCAAATACCATTCCCTTTTAACAAATGAATTTCCGGTTTTGAATTAACTATAAAGTTATCTTTTTATTTCTGTATCTGCAAGTTCATAGGGTTCCTGTTCCAACATTTCCCGCTCATTGTCTTCAGCTCCGTGGGTAAGTCTTTTCAGCGGTTTTAGCATTATTAATACGATGGATGCAAAAATTACCGTAAAGATGGTAATTCCGGAAAATATGGCGATATCACCAGCTTCCGAAGCAAAAGCACCGAGTTCTCCGGCTACTTTATTTCCTAATCCGGTGGAAGCAAAGTAAACCCCCATCATTAAGGATCCATATTTTACGGGTGAAAGTTTGGTGATAAAGGAGAGTGCCACCGGAGAAGAACATAATTCTCCAATAGTATGCAGCAAATAAGCCAGCACAAGCCAGTACATCGCCGAAGAACCCTCTGCTTCAAATTCCAGGGCCGCTATTACCATAAACACAAACCCAAGCCCCATGATGATCACACCCGTTGCCATTTTAAAAATGGAAGATGCTTCTTTGCTCTTTAACTTCCTTTTTGCCCAGAAATTTGCTATTAACACTCCAAAAAGTATGATAAACATGGCGTTCAGTGACTGGAACCATGAAGCCGGAACTTCTGCTCCTATTCCAAATGGCAAATTAAAAGGGATCGTCCTGTCGGTTTTATCAAGAGCATAGATGTTCATAAGACCACCTGCCTGTTCAAAGGCGCCCCAGAATACAATCACCAGAATAAAGGAAAGCAGCATAACCACATACCTGTCTTTCATCACCTGTGTGGTAAGATCTTTATAAACCATCATCATCATAGCTACAACAATGGTTAGAAAGATAAAAAGAAGACCGTAAGCGATGCCTAATGAATACATTCCATACAGCGAAGCAACCAATAAAAGTGCAGCTATGAATAGTTGCACCGGGGATTTAAACAAATCTGCAAACAGATTTCCCAATGAAGCCCCTTCATCACGCTCAACTTTTGAGAGCAGGTTTCCAACATTGGTTAAATATTTTTGTCCCCATAAATATACAAGCAAACCAAAGGCCATCGCTATCCCGGCAAGTCCAAACCCATAATGCCATCCATATATTTCTCCTATGGTCCCAACTATTAAACTAGAGAGAAATGCGCCCAGGTTAATCCCGATGTAGAAAATAGTAAATCCTTTGTCCCTTCTAATATCACCTTCCCTGTAAAGACCTCCCACCATCGTGGAAATGTTTGGCTTTAAAAGTCCAACTCCGGCAATAATTAATCCTAATCCGGAATAAAATGCCCACATTGCCTCAACTGCCAGGATCGCGTGTCCTATCACCAGGATAATCCCTCCTATTAATACTGCTTTTTTCTGGCCAAAAACCTTATCGGCCAAAATTCCACCCGGAATTGAAACTACATATACCAACATAGTGTACCAACCATACAAAGCAAGCGCTTCAGCAGATGTCCAGCCAAGTCCGGCATTTCCTCCTGTTGTTGCGCTAACTAAATATAACACCAAAATGGCACGCATCCCATAATAGGAAAAACGTTCCCACATTTCTGTGAAAAATAAAACATACAAACCAATCGGATGTCCGAATAATTCTTTTTGATTAACTGGAGGTGCAGTATTAGCCATTTATAGTTGATTTATTAGGGGTTGGTTATTATAGATTTTCCTTGATAAAATTGGTCATTTTTGTGTAAAGGTGCAAGCGGGTATTACCGCCGTATATCCCGTGGTTTTTATCGGGATAAAGCGCCCAGTCAAACTGTTTGTTTGCCTGTACCAGGGCTTCTATAAGCCGCATCGTATTTTGAACGTGCACATTATCATCGGCTGTTCCGTGTACCAGTAAATAAGCTCCTTTCAATTTATCCACGTGATTAATTGGCGAGTTTTCATCATATCCTGAAGGATTTTCCTGAGGCGTTGTCATATAGCGTTCGGTATAGATGGTATCATAAAACCTCCAGCTGGTAACCGGTGCTACTGCTATGGCCATTGAAAAAACATCATTGCCTTTAAGGATTGCATTTGAAGACATAAATCCTCCATAACTCCATCCCCAGATTCCAATACGTTCTTCATCTATAAAATCAAGCCCGCCAAATTTTTGCGCTGCCTCTATTTGATCTTCCAGTTCGTATTTCCCAAGTTCATTCTGCGTCACTTTTTTAAATGCTGCACCTTTAAAACCGGTACCTCTTCCATCAACCGAAACTATGATATAACCTTCGTTTGCAAGCATTTGATACCAGTAATCGTTTGCTGCGAAGTAGGTATTGGAAACCGTTTGTGATCCAGGCCCGGAGTACTGGAACATCAAAAGCGGGTATTTTTTAGACGGATCAAAATCTGATGGTCTAATCATCCACATATTCAGTTCATTTCCGTTAATCTCTATGGTTGAAAGCTCTTTAGGAGAAAAACCATAGGCTTTTTCCTTTTCCAGCAATTTAGCATTATCCTTAATATTCCTTATAAGCTTTCCGTTTTTGGCGTTGTGCAACGTAAAAACAGAAGGCGTAGTGGTATTTGTAAAGGAATTGATAAAGTAAGAATAGTCTGCACTAAAATCGGCTTTATTGGTTCCTTCTTTTTCGGTTAGGTGTTTTTTGTTTTTCCCATTGGCGCTTATGGAATACACAGCTCTGTTCACGCTTCCATCCTCTGTGCTTTGGTAAAAAACCGTTTTTGATTTTGGATCAAATCCGTAATAATTGGTCACTTCCCAGTTGCCTTTTGTAATCTGGTTGATCAACTTTCCGTTTTTATC
>JAWOHC010000334.1:0-30534 GCA_046496275.1 Gillisia sp. | reverse complement strand
TAATTTAGCCCCCAATAAGATCGGAGTGATATTTTAAATTTCAATTAATACCTTTGAAATATGAAATACAAGAGATGGAACTTATCGGAGAAGTTAGAGATTCTAGCATCCTCAGAAGAAATTGGAGTTGTCGAAACCTGTAGGAAATACAGTGTTAGTACAGGGACTTTTTATAGTTGGAAAAAGAAGTTTGACCATAAAGGAGAAGACGGCTTAAAAGTAAACTATGACATCAAGAGCAAAGAATTCAAGCAAGTAGAAGAAGAGAACAGGGTCCTTCGCAAACTGCTGGGGAATAAAGAAATTGAACTGGAAGTTCAACGGGAACTCCTAAAAAAAAAGTTTGGGACATCCGATCCAAGAAAGATCTAGTAAACTTTATTTTCAAGAAACATAGGTGCAGTAAAACCAGGATCATCAAGATGGTCGGGATGGTTCAGAGTAGTTATTATAGAAAACCCAGTTTTGGTAGAAAGGGCAATACGCCCACTAAATTAACCTATAAGGAGTCCGAAGGCTGGGTAGAACAAACCACGGTGTTAGCCTCGGTTAAAGATCTCTTGGGCCATGAATTCATTGATTGTGGATATAGGTTGATGACCTCGTATTTAAAAAGAAAAGGCTATCGCATCAATCATAAAAAGCTATACAGGATTATGAAAACTGCTGGAATGTTAAAGCTGGAAAACCGGATAAATAGAAGCGGTTCTGGGCGAAAATTCGTAAAATTCAGGAAAGTAACGACCTCCAGGCCTTTTGAGTGTTTAGAGATGGACATAAAGATGGTCTGGATCCCAAGTGCCGGTAAAAACGCCTATTTACTATCTGTTATTGATGTGCACACCCGTAGAATTTTGAAAGATTATTTTTCTTTTTCTATAAAGCAGGCGCAGGTAATAGCGCTTCTCTCTGATTTGTTTGAGAGCTATCAATATCCGGAAAGTGTGGTCATTAGAAGTGATAATGGAAGCCAGTTTATAGCCAGTAGTGTGCGTGAATACTTAGAGATTATTGGAGTTAGTCAGGAGTTTACACATGTAGCCACACCTGAAGAAAATGCACATATTGAAGCGTATCATGGAATACTAAAAAAAGAAGTATTCACAAGATTTGATTATAGAACCTTTGGTGAGATTGAGCAAATCTTAAAAAGATATGTAGTTTTCTACAACAATGATAGGCTTCACGGACTACTGGGAAGGATTACTCCAATGGAAAAATGGAATCAAGACCAACACCTAATTTTAATGAAAAAACAAACCGCTTAATTAATCTTTGAAATCTAGAATAATACTCTTGTTTTATAGGGGTCAAAACAGGGGTTTCATTGGGGTACTAGATTGGAAGTTTCACTTAACTATCCAATAAACCAAGTTGAGCGATGGTTTTTAAAACGCCGTTTTCATTATTATCAAAAAGAGTAATGAAGCAGCTTGCGCCAATAATTTCAGGGTGTGCATTTTTCATGGCATAACTATTCTTTGTATTTTGCATCATTTCCAGGTCATTAAGGTAATCTCCAAAAACAAGTGTTTCATCCGGAGATATGTTTAATTCCTTTTGAATGCCTTTTATTGCATTCCCCTTATTGGCAGTGAGCGAAGTGATGTCAAGAAAGATATTGGCAGCGATGGCGACTTTAAAATCATTTTCATAAACCTTGAAAGAATGATAACTATTTGCTTCCACGCCTCTGTAATCACAGATAGTCACTTTTAAGATAGTATCTTCTACCTCCTGAAGATCTTTAACAACTATGAGCCGTTCATAATATTGTTTGATTTCCCTGATGAAGTTCTCGTCGTTATATTCAATATAAGCCGATTCTTTTCCGCAGAGAATAACCTGAGTGTCTTCAAGTTTTCTGCCAATTTCAATAAATTTCCTCGCCGCTTTGGCGTCCAGAGAATTTAAATAAAGCTCTTTACCCTTGTGCAACACGTAGGTGCCATTTTCGGCAAAAAACAACATGCGTTCTTTTATTCGCTCAAATTTTGATTCCAGATTATAAAACTGGCGACCACTGGCAACCGAGAACATAATTCCTTTTTTTGTAAGTTCTTCCTCTATTTTCCAAAAATCGGGATGGATTTCGTGTTGATCATTCAACAAAGTGCCATCCATATCGGTAACTATTAGTTTTATCATATTTATAATCCCTCACGGTGGGTTTAATCCGCCTCACGGACGGGTAGGTTTCCCGAGGCCTGCCCGAAACATTCAAGCGGGCCTGCCTCGAATTTTTAAAAGTATTTTTCTCCCGATATTATCGGGAAAAGCCTTTTGGGTTTACCCCGGGGTTTATTTCTTCTATACGCTCGCGTCCCGGCCGGGATGGATTTCATCGAAATCCTGAATAGTTCTTCCTTTTACCTGGACCGGGAACTTGCTTCCAAAAGAATTGATCTTTTTAGAATAGAATCGCATCTACAATCGCTCCAACAACAGCAAGGATTATTGCAAGCCAAAGCGAGGTTAAAAAACCAACGGTTTTAAAATCTTTGCTTAGTTTATCGGCAAGTTCAATAATAATCGCATACACAATAATTCTAATTACGAATCCTAATCCTAAGAAATAGAATATTCCCAGGGTACCAATGTGAAAAATTGCTGTTAGGATCCAGCTTAATAGAAAACTGAGAATACCAATTATGAGCGCAACAATTATGGCCGATTTAAATCCTTTTAATTCCACTTTAGGCATAATATTGGCGGCTGCTAAAAGAACCAGGGAATCAATAATTAGGTGAAGTAGCCATTGTAACATAATTTTGGTTTAGAAGTTAGTTTGATAAATATAAAAAATAATAATTAGCCAAACAGCGTTTCCTTTTAGGGTTAGGGATTAATCGTTATGAGGGTTTTCAAGGGTGGTTGGTCCCTGATCGATTAGGATTTCCCAAACGGCTTTTAGGTTGGCAAGTTTTTCTCTGATCAAAAGTTGGTTTGAAGGTTGGTAAGTTTTGGTATTAGCGATATAACCAATATAGTTTAAATCAAGATTATTGGCTACAAAAAGGGTGCGCGGCAAATGAAATTCCTGAGTGACAACAATGGCATCAGAAATGTTGAATACTGCTTTTGAACGATACATACTGTCGTAAGTGTCATATCCCGCGTGGTCTAAAAGTATTTTATCTTTAGGGACTCCTTTTTCTATCAGGTAGTTACTCATGGCATCTACTTCATTATAATCATCGGTTTTATGGTCTCCGCTTAATAAAAATTGGTTTCCTTTATTTTTCTGAAACAATTCAAAACCCGCATCTATCCGGTCTTTTAAAATGGGAGAAAGTTTACCATCTGAAAATACACTTGCTCCCAAAACTATAATTGTTGAAGAGGTAGGTAGCATCGCTATTTCATCATAGATTAAAGCTTTGGTGGAATGCTCAATGTATTTGTGTAATCCCCAGATTATTCCTAACCCCAGAAGTAGGAGTGAAAGGATATAAATCAGGATTTTCTTGAGACTTTTCATTAGACTGTTTAGAAATTGAAGTAAAACGCTTTTTATCCAAAAGTACTACTTTCAAAAACGTTTATGATAACGGAATATAGCTTTATGGCAATGTGCTATTGAGATAATTTATTCCCGGAATTCAAACTTGGTTAAAGTATTGCTTAAATTTGCACATTTAAATAAAAGTTATGAAAACTATTGATGCCCTGCAATGGCGTTATGCCACTAAAAAATTTGATGCCTCAAAAATTCTTCCTGAGGATAAAGTTGAAATTCTTAAATCAGCATTTAATTTAACAGCTACTTCCTATGGGCTTCAGCCTATTAAATTAGCGGTTGTTCATAATAAAGTTATCCAGTCAAAACTGGTTGGTTTTTCATTGAATCAAAAGCAGGTAGCCACTGCTTCTCATGTTTTTATTATTTGTATTGAAAGAGAAGTAAATAAAAAATTCATTGAAAATTATTTCAATAATGTTTATAAGACCCGGTCTACCTCCAAGGAGATTCTCGATCCTTTTAAAAATTTTTTAATCGACGATTTTGAGAAAAAATCTGTTGATGAAATTACCAACTGGGCTGTTAATCAGGCATACCTGGCGCTGGGAACTTTGTTAACCGTGTGTGCAACAGAAGGTATTGATGCCTGCCCAATGGAAGGTTTTGAACCTGAAAAATATGATGAATTGTTGGGGCTTGACAAAATGAATTTAAAATCGGTATTGGTGCTTCCAGTTGGTTACAGGGCATCAGATGATTTGTTTCAGAATTTTAAAAAAGTACGCAGGCCTTTATCCGATGTGATCATTGAATTTTAGTTCCGGGAAAAAGCAAAAAAACTGAATTAATAGTTAACGTATTCGGTTATTTCCAGACCGTAACCAATCATTCCAACCCTTTTGGTTTGACGTGTATTGGATAGCAACTTTATTTTATGGATTTCCAGATCGTGAAGAATCTGTGCTCCAATTCCAAAATCCTTATTATCCATAATAACCGGGGGAGCTTTCATTTCTCCCTGTTTTTGAATTTCTTTTAATTCGAAGAGCCTTGAGAGCAGGTTCAGGGATTGATTTGCAGGATTTATAAAGACAATTGCACCCCGACCTTCATCATTGACGGCTTTGAACATATCATCCAATTTTTTATCGGCATTATTGGTGAGCGTACCTAAAATGTCATTATTGATAAGTGTGGAATTCACTCTTACAAGAATCTCTTCATCCGATTTCCAGGATCCTTTGGTTAACGCAAGATGTACCTGGCTGTTGGTGGTTTGTTTGTAAGCTCTTACCCTAAAGGTTCCAAATCTTGTTTGCATATCAAAATCCTCCTTTTTTTCTATCAGGGAATCATGTTTCATCCTGTAGGCCACCAGATCTTCAATGGATACAAGTTTTAAATCAAATTTATTTGCAACTTCTATCAATTGAGGCAGTCGTGCCATTGTTCCATCATCATTCATGATTTCAACAATTACGCCCGCAGGTTGAAATCCTGCTAGCCTTGCGAAGTCTATTGCAGCTTCTGTATGTCCGGTTCTTCTTAGAACGCCACCTTCTTTAGCCTTTAATGGAAATACGTGGCCTGGCCTGCTTAAATCGTGTGGTTTGGTTGCTGGATCTATAAGTGCACGTATGGTTTTTGCACGATCTGCTGCGGAAATTCCCGTAGTTACACCTTTTCCCTTTAAATCTACAGAGATGGTAAAAGCAGTTTCCAAAGGATCTGTATTGGTTCCTACCATCATTTCCAGTTTCAGGTCTTTGCAGTGTTCTTCTGTAAGTGGAGCACAAATCAAACCTCTTCCGTGGGTAGCCATGAAATTGATCATTTCAGGAGTAACCATTTCAGCAGCGGCGAGAAAATCTCCTTCATTTTCACGATCGATATCATCTACAACAATAATCACCTTGCCAGCTCTTATGTCATCGATGGCTTCTTTTATAGAATGTAATTTGATGGTTTGAGGATTTTCAGTAATCTGGGCCATAATTTTATTGTCTTTTTAAGGCTGCAAAGGTATTTAATCTATTTTATTTCCTTCTTACCTAATCTTAATTTTTTGATCAACTTCTGAAATGGTTGTACGAAGTTTTCAAATGCAAGCAATCCCTGGTCGGTAGTGGCACGGTAGGTAAAGAAAACTCCCAGCGGAAGCATTACCAATGTGGAGAGCCAGGTAGCCAGAAATGGACTCATAGATCCTTCCTGCGCACTGTTTTTAGCGAAAATCCCAATAAAATGATAGGTAAGGAACATCAAAATGGCAATTACCATTGGTAATCCCATGCCGCCTTTGCGAATGATAGCACCCAGTGGGGCTCCTACGAAAAACAGTACGATGCAAGCAGCGCCCAAAGCATATTTTTCATGCAATGCGATCTCAAATTTATTGAGTTGTTTGGCACTGGCTTTAAATTCCTGCTTTTTAATGGTGATATTAGAGATACCGGCGTTCACTGTTCCCAATGCCAGGTTTACAATTTTTAAACCATTGTCTGTTTCATATAAATCCAGGACGGGGTTCCCAATTTCGAGGATGGTGGTATCTTTAGGGTATAGATTTATAGCGAATAATGTTGCACCGGTTCTGCGGTACATAATATCGGCAAATTTATTCATCTCCAGGTTATAAGAATTTGACAAGGAGTCTATACTTTGGTTGAGTTCAGAAATTTTTAGCATTCCCTGGGCATTCCTGTAATTTTCATCTTCAAGATCTACATTGTTGAATGTTGAAAGATCAATATTGATGATGTATTCTTCAAAATAACTTTTGGTAAAAGGCTTATTGGCTCGCTTGGTAGGATCTGTTTGCTGAATTTCATCGTAATAATTCCCGTCTCTTAATATCAACGAAAGTATTTCAGAATCAGTACTTCCCGCCAATTCTCCCTTATTTGCTTTAATTACGGTGAAATTCCCACCACGACTGGATCTTTGATGAATAATAACATCATTTAGAAACTGATCATTATTTCCGGTTTTTTTATCAACCTTAATATTGAAATCTCCTATTTCATTAAAAATCCCTTCTGAAATTGCCATTGCAGGCTTTAATTGAGCTATGTTTTTTCGGAGATTGATGGATTTAAATTCGGCTGCGGGGATGACGTTATTTGCGAAAAAGAAAGCGATCAAACTCACAAAAACAATAAAAAAGGTAAGGCTTCTCATGGCTCGTTGCAGTGAGATACCAGATGATTTCATCGCGGCAAACTCATAGTTTTCAGCAAAACTTCCAAAAGTCATTATGGAAGTTAATAAAATGGTTAATGGCAAAACAAGCGGGACCAGTTTAGGAGAAAAATAAAGCAGGAATTTCATGATAATGCCTACATCCAGATCTTTACCGGCAAGTTCACCTATGTATAACCAGATGGTCTGGAGTACAAAGATGAACATCAGTATAGTAAAAACAACAACGAAGGTTTTTAAATAACTTACCAGTATATATCTGTCTAATATCTTCAAAATTAATCCAGGCGATTGATGTAAAAGTCTTTGTAACGATCTTCACCAAAGCTGAAAAGGTTTTTCGACAAAGGTTGATTTGTTTTAAAGCTTTTTACGGTAATGGTGATTTTTGTTCCATTCTCCTGAGTTTGGATCAAATTATAAATATGTTTTGTTTCACTATCAATTCCCAAAAGAATATTTTTTACATCGGCATTGGAATCAATAGGGGTAAGGTTGATATATTGAATTTTCCTACCCTTTATATCCTGGGCGATATCCCATTTGTAGGTGTATCCATCCTCATAAAAAGTAAACATTTTAGATGGGGTGATGTTATTTTCATCTTCTTCCACATAGGTGGAAATATTTATTTCCTGGTCTTCCGGTATAATGGTATAGATCTTTTTACCATCAAAAAGCTGCGTGGTTCCCATCAGGTTTAACACATATTTTTCGCCCTTGATACTAACATCTCCCCGGGTTTCCTGACTTACGTTTTCTTTAGCATTTTCAAGTGAATATTTAAAGTCTATCACCATATTATCATAGGATTTGACTTTAGCAGAAACCTCGTTTAACAGTTTTTTAGCCTTATCTGAATTTTGGGCATTTATAGAGAAAACGCTCATTATAGCAAGTATAAGAATACTTATTTTTTTCATTTTGATTTTTTTAATTGTTGATCTCATTATTTAATAATTTATCCAGCGATACCATATCAGAGATCAATACCTGTCTTGCTTTGCTTCCTTCAAAAGGACCTACGACTCCGGCAGCTTCCAGTTGGTCTATAATCCTACCTGCTCTGTTGTAACCTAATTTTAGTTTTCTTTGAAGCAAAGAGGCTGATCCCTGTTGGGCTACTACAATTGTTTCGGCAGCTTCCCGAAACAATTTATCGCGCTCGCTCACATTAATATCAAGACTTGTGCCACTCTCCTCACTATCGAATTCCGGCAGTAAGTGAGCATCTGGATAGGCTTTTTGAGATCCAATAAATTCTGTGATCTTTTCAATTTCCGGGGTGTCTACAAAGGCACATTGAAGTCTGATTAAATCATTTCCCTGGGTAAATAACATATCTCCCCGCCCAATTAATTGATCGGCTCCCGAACTGTCCAAAATTGTCCTGGAATCTATTTTAGAGGTTACTCTAAAGGCTATTCTCGCCGGGAAATTAGCTTTTATGATCCCTGTTATAACATTTACAGAGGGTCTTTGGGTTGCGATGATGAGATGAATTCCTATGGCCCTGGCCAATTGCGCCAAACGGGCGATGGGGGTTTCCACTTCTTTCCCCGCAGTCATGATTAAATCTGCAAATTCATCAATAACCAAAACGATGTAGGGAAGAAACTTATGTCCGTTTTCCGGATTTAGTTTTCTTGCTTTAAATTTTACGTTATACTCCTTGATATTACGAACCATTGCATCCTTGAGAAGGTTGTAGCGGTCGTCCATTTCAATACATAAGGAATTAAGCGTGTTTATCACCTTTGCATTGTCGGTAATGATAGCATCATCTGTATTTGGTAATTTGGCAAGATAATGACGCTCAATTTTATTAAAAAGTGTTAATTCCACTTTCTTGGGATCTACCAGAACAAATTTTACTTCTGCAGGGTGTTTGCAATATAAAAGAGATGCAAGAATGGCATTTAAACCTACAGATTTTCCTTGTCCTGTGGCACCCGCCATAAGTAAATGCGGCATTTTTGCAAGGTCTACAACAAAGGTTTCGTTGGAAATGGTTTTTCCAAGTGCCAGTGGCAGTTCCATTTCAGCATTTTGAAATTTAGGGGAAGCTATTACGGAACGCATAGAAACTATCGTGGAATTTTTATTAGGCACTTCAATCCCTATGGTTCCTTTACCCGGGATAGGTGCTATAATCCTTATGCCAAGCGCAGAAAGGGAAAGCGCAATGTCATCTTCCAGATTTTTTATTTTGGAGATCCTAATTCCTGCTTCGGGAACAATCTCATATAAGGTTACCGTTGGGCCAACAGTAGCTTTTATTTGCGCGATTTCAATTTTGTAATTCTTAAGCGTTTCAACAATTTTATTCTTGTTTTCCTCAAGTTCTTCCTGGTCTACTGTAATTCCGCCACTATTAAGGTTGTAATCCTTAAGAAGATCTATGGTAGGCCACTTGTAGTTTTTAAGATCAAGGGTAGGATCAAATTCGCCAAAATCCCTGACGAGCTTACTGCTAAGGGTATCAATTTCTTCTTCCTCTTCCTCTGGAGTTTCCACTTCCATCTTTACTTCAGTTTCGGGAAAAGCAAGCCTGGGACTTGAAACCTCTTTTTTCTTTTCTTCTGAAATAGAAAAGTCAATTTTGGTCTTCGGTTCTTCTTTGATTTTTTCCTTTTCCTTAACCACTTCAGATACCCATTCTTTTTCTTCAGAGGTAATTTTAGCTGAAGGATTTGAATAGTCAAAATCTGTTCTGATCTCTTTTTTCTGATTTTTCAGGTATTGGCCCACCATTTCTGGGGAAATTTTAAGGCGAATTGCCAGATATGTGATTAGAAGAAAGGTGAGGAGCAATAATGTCCCTGCAAATCCTATATAATCCTGTAAATACTCATTGAGTTCATACCCTACGCGACCGCCAAGGAGTTCACTAAGTTCTGCGAAAAAACCGAAGAAAACAGCCCACCAAAGCATTAATAAAATTCCCCAAAACCAATATAAGAACAGTTTTTTAAGTTGATATCCAAAAAAAAGATACATTCCGGACATTGTAATTAGGCCGGCAACTATAAATGCAGAAACACCAAATCCCTTATAGATAAAAAAGTCACTGATTGCTGCTCCAAATTTGCGCATCCAGTTTTGGGCCACCACCTCGCGGTTTCCCAATTCATTCAAGGTACTTTGATCTGCCTGCCAATTGAACAGAAATGAAATGAATGCTATAAACAACGCAATCCCCAAGAGCATTAAAAAACTACCCAAAACAACTTTTTGCTGCCTGCTGATTTTAAAAACCGGCTTTTTGGGTTTTGCGGTACCGCTCTTTTTTGGAGAAATTTTTTTGTTGGCCATGAATTTTGATGGAAATTTTCGCAAAAATACAAATTAGCATTTGTCTAAAATAGAGAAAAGATTATGAATCTTCCAATAAATAGAATCAGGAAGTATAACATCATTTTGAATGATTTATTCTAACACGGACTTTTAAGGTGTAATTGAATCAATATTAAAACTTGTTTGGACTTATTTTTACAGTATGGCATTGGGCGGGTTTTGATTTTGTCACCGTTGGTTTCGTTCTATAAAAGCCAATAGAAAAAAAGAAAGAATGTGGGATGAATAATATTTGAACCAAACCGGAGACTTTTTTAGAAACCAAATTTTTGACTTTTAGTTAATAAGGAGTCCAATTATGAACATAAAAAAAAGAAGCAGAAAGTATATACTTTCTGCTTCTTTTGGAGTTTTAAATTCACTTACGTAATCATTAAGGATTAAATAACCCTTTATAAATTTTTAAATTTGCGATTAAACTGTGTTTTGACTCCACTATTTAATTTCTATAAACCGAAGTAAAGCTTATTAAAACAAAAAAAATATGATATATCTCATATTTTGAAAATTTAACATTTGGCACGTTTAAATCCTGGGCACTCAAATTAGCTTTCGAAAAGCTATATAAAATAGAAACGGGAAGCCAAAGCCTCCCGTTTCTTAAGAAGATATTAAGTGTACTAATAACTTTTTGAATATCAACAATCTTACAATTTAATGTTCCAATCTGGTTATTCGGTTAAAGTACCTTTGACATCTTCTCAAATCGATCTTCAATTTCAAAAGACCTTGAAGAATCGAATGTCAGTTTTTTATTCACTTTGAAAATGAATCCTTGTCATTTTTAAGTTATATAAATTTACATGCTCTTTGGATAAAAAAATATGATATATCTCAGGTGTCTGAATTTTAACATTTACTTTCAATAGTTCCTGGAAACTCAAATTAGCTTTCGAAAAGCTATATAAAATAGAAACGGGAAGCCAAAGCCTCCCGTTTCTTAAGAAGATATTAATTGTACTAATAACTTTTTGAATATCAACAATCTTACAATTTAATGTTCCAATCTGGTTATTCGGTTAAAGTACCTTTGACATCTTCTCAAATCGATCTTCAATTCCAAAAGGTTTTGAAGAATCGAATGTCAGTTTTTTATTTACTTTGAAAATGAATCCTTATCAATTTTAAGTTATACTAATTTACATGCTCCTTGGATAAAAAAATATGATATATCTCAGCTGTCTAAATTTTAACATTTGGTCATATTAGGATCCTGGATGATCACTAAGAACCCAAAACCTACATAAAATAGAAACAGGAAGCCAAAGCTTCCTGTTTCCTAAGAAGATAGTAATTTCACTTCCAAACATTTTATGGAGGTCAACAGCATTACAACAAGTGCAATATTTTGAGTCTCCGATTAGAGCGTTTTTAATATCTTCTCAATTTGATTCTTCACTCCTAATGGTACTGAAAAATCAAATGTCATTTTATGAACTTAACTAAACAATTTTATTTCTTCAACACCACTAAATTAATCCCTCAGGTCTTTATAATCAATGATATAAATCATATTTGATAAGTTTAACATCATCTTGAAATTCCTATATTTTTCAGGGCTTGATCTTACAGGACCCTCATTTGCCATACATTTCCAATATCCCTATTTAATTTAGGGGAATTCCTGATACGGGATTGTATTTCCCCAGGCGTACTAAAATAAAAAAGCAGAAAACTAAAGTTTCCTGCTTTTTAGTAGAGTTCTTAGTATCACTTATGTAACCATTAAGGATAAGTTAATCCTCTATGAATCGTTAAATTCCCGATTAAACTGTGTACTGTTTACTCCTGAAATTCGATCTTTTTCCTCCCCCAAAGTACTCAAGACCAAATCTGTTTTTTTAACATTACTAAAGTAATCTACTTTTAATTAAAAACATATGATATATCTCAACTAACTGAAAATTAACATTTTAATAATTTTTATTTAAATATTATTTAACACCGTATAGCTTCTGTAAATTTAGTATTTTAATATTTCGGCCATCAATGTCTATTAACCGTTCCTTTTTTAATAATGAAAGGCTTCTTATAAGACTTTCCGTAGAAATTCCTGCAACGCTTGCAAGGTCGCTCCTCGAAATATTTATAGAATCACGTTGGTTATCCTGCATTTTTGCGGCGAATTTTAAAATGGTATTGCTTGTCTTCTTTAATACCGAAGCATATGCCATTTCCAATAAATGAGACTTTAAAGCAGCTAAGTTATCCGAAAGCAACTCGGCTAACTCCATTGTTAAAAGTGGATTGTGAGACAGTATTTCCCTGAAATGTAAATTTGATATTCTGTACGCCAATCCGTCCTCCAGCGCCGTAGCCGTTTCTGAATACCGGGCTGGATTATTAAAGGAATAAAACCCAAAGAGATCACCTCTTTTATAAAGGCCGGTTATAAGTTCTTTACCATATTCATCCATACGGTAATTTTTAACCATACCTTCTTCGGTTAAATAGATGTAATTGGCATTTTTTTGTTCCTTATAAACCATTTTATTTTTACTTAAAACCACCTCATCTCCCATGGATTTAATATATTCTTTGAGTTCGGAAAGGGAAGCCATTTTAATTTCAAGAGGTTCTGTGGTTTTCTGTTTTGGAGCATCCCTAAACAGCGCTATTTTTTTCAAACGACTATCGATGCTATTAAGAAGTTCAGTTTCTTTAAAAGGTTTGCTTATATAATCATCAGCTCCCAGGTTCATCCCTGCTCTAATATCCTTTTCTTCGGATTTTGCCGACATAAATATGAAAGGAATTCTTCTGGTAGTTTCCTTTTGGTTTAACATATTAAAAACTTTGTACCCATCCCATTTTGGCATCATAATATCACATACAATAATGTCCGGTGGGTTTTGAATTGCAAGTTTAACCCCGGTTTTACCGTTTTCTGCAGCGAGTACATTGTAATTTGATAATTGCAATATTTCGGTGGTATTCTCCCTTAATACTTTATCGTCTTCTATTAGCAATACAGTTTTCATCTTCTTTTTTTTTAGAAAATTTATAGAAATATGCCTGAATAAATTAATAGGGGTAATAGTAAAACTTTCGGTGGGGTTTGAAAGTGGGGGAAAGGGGTTTAAAACATTTTTTAAATATACACCGTTTTTTTAATTTCGCGGCATTTTTTAAGGAAATATATTAGTTCGAAAACACCCGTCTTTGTTGGTTTCCATCATTTTATGATAAATCACAGTACTTCAAAAGTGATATTTGTCATATAATTTCTTGTATCTTCAATTTACTTTTAAAGTCCAAAATAATTTCATCCTTAAAATTTTTCATCGATGCAGGATATTCAAAAATTATATCAAAATCTGGGAAAATTGTTTTATGCCATAGCTGCCGCAGACAAAGTGGTGCATGAAGAAGAAAAAAAGACGCTAAAAAATATAGTTAGATCGGAGTGGTTGGATGTGGATGATTTTAAGGATGAATATGGAACGGATGCGGCCTATCTTATCGAGATCATTTTTGATTGGCTTGATGAGAATCAGCCTTCGGCATTTAGTGCTTTTAATGATTTTAAAGATTTTAAAAAAGACAACGAAAAGTTCTTTACTCCCGGGATTAAAAAATTGATATGGAAAACCGCTGACCAAATAGCCGCTTCATTTTCAGGAAAAAATAAATCAGAATTGATTATGCTTTCTCAATTAAAAGCCATCCTTTAAATATAAAATGAAAATCTAAGTTTATGGAAAAATTTAATAGATGGCAATAACATAAAAAAGATCGCATAGGGAAAATGCGCATTAAATCTTTTTGATAAACAGATGAAACTTCCATAACGGGGGGTATTTTACAGATAGTAATGATATTATGGATATGCTCCCGATAGTTTGGGAACCGAATAAAAAACAATAAATAGCTACAAATGAAACCAACGATTTGTCAAAGTTGCGGATTGCCATTTACCATTGAAACCAGTGGTACCAATCGCGATAATTCCAAAAACATGGATTATTGCATTAATTGTTTTAAAAATGGCGAATTCGTGGATCCCTCCCTAAGCCTGCACGAACTCGAGATTAAACTTCTTGAAATGGCTGAAATTCACAATGAAATTTCTCTGGAGGAAGCACAACAAATTATTAGGATACTGCCTGTTTTGAAAAGATGGAAAATGAGCAGTATTTAATTCCAGCTTTTTGGTTGCGAATCTGAATATTTCTGGAGAAAACCTTTTTAACAAAGGGGAGGAATACTTGAAATTTATACCTGTCTGGAAAAGCAGATATGTCCATAAAAAAAATCATAAATAGATTCAGCTCTTTACCTTCCTGAATTTTTATCAAAATGAAAAAAGAAAACCCGTTCTCTTTTAAAGGTCTTTCTGCTGAGGAAGTAAAGGAATCCCGGCTAAAACATGGAGAAAATTTAAGTAAAGACCGGGATTCAGGGTATTTTCTCCTGGCTATAAAGGAGATTGTTTTGGAGCCTATGTTTATTTTGCTTGTGGTAACCTCTACCATCTATTTTATTCTTCAGGAATATAGTGAAGGCTTCTTCCTATTAGGTGCTATTATCCTTATTTCGGCTATTTCCTTCTTTCAAAATGCCCGAAGTCGAAAAGCCCTTAGCGCCCTTAAAGCTTATACCCAAAGCCTAACAACTGTTATTCGGGATAATAACATCATCAAAGTAAAATCAGAAGAAATAGTTGTAGGAGATATTGCTGTGGTAAGTGAAGGCGAATTGATTACCGGAGACGGAATAATTCTGCAACTCAATGATTTTTTAGTAAATGAATCTGTACTTACCGGGGAATCTTTCAACGTTACAAAAGGAATCACTGCAAATGAAGACAATACTGTGTTTCAAGGAACTTCCGTAATATCGGGACAATGTGTTTATAAGGTAGACCAGGTTGGAGAGCATACAAAATTGGGAAAAATAGACGCTTCCTTAGGCGATATTCATAAATTAAAATCCCCATTACAAAAACAAATTTCCAGGTTTGTAAAACAGATGGCACTCTGGGGAGTATTTATTTTCCTGTTGATTTGGGGTTTAAGTTATTATAACTCCAGGGATGTTTTGGAAAGCCTGTTAAAAGGATTAACCATATCAATGTCCGTACTTCCGGAAGAGATCCCGGTTGCTTTTACAACTTTTATGGCACTTGGAGCATATAGATTAATGAAACTTGGAATTATAGTAAGGCATACCCAAACCATAGAAACCCTTGGTTCGGCCACCGTTTTGTGTACAGATAAAACCGGTACTATTACCCAAAACAAAATGGAACTTTATAAAATATATGACCATAAAACAAAAAATATATCTGATAATTTAAATTGGGATCATCCGGAATTTCATAAAATTATATCCATTGGGATGTGGGCAAGCGAATCGGTTCCATTTGACCCAATGGAAAAATCCCTCCACGCAGCATATCAAAAGTATTCGGGAGAAGATGAACGTACATCCTATAAGATGATCCATGAATATCCACTGGGCGGAAAACCGCCTATGATGACCCATATTTTTGAAAATCCATCAGGAGATCGAAAAATAGCTGTAAAAGGTGCTCCGGAGGCCGTGATCGCCCATTCAAAACTTGATCAAAATGACGTGGATGAAATTTTGAAAGAGGTTTCCAATTTTGCTTCTCAGGGGTTAAGGGTACTGGCGGTAGGAGAAGCAAAGTTTTCAGGGAATAATTTCCCTGAATCTCAGGAGGATTTCCAATTTGAATTCCTGGGGCTACTGGGTTTTTATGATCCACCCAAAAAGAATATTAAAAACACTTTAAATACCTTGTATGATGCAGGAATTAATGTTAAAATTATCACCGGCGATAATACCTTAACAACTACCGCTATTGCAAAAATGGTAGGTTTTAGAAACGAAGCGGAGGTGATGACAGGGGAGGAGCTAATGCAACTTTCTGATGCTGAATTTGATCATAAAGTATTACACAACAATATTTTTACACGTGTATTTCCGGAGGTGAAATTAAAAATAGTCCATAGTTTGAAAAATCAAAATCAAATTGTGGGAATGACCGGAGATGGGGTAAACGATGCCCTGGCTTTAAAAGCCGCTCACATAGGGATTGCTATGGGAAAAAGAGGATCTGATATTGCCAAGGAATCCTCCTCGCTAATTTTATCTGATGATGATTTTGGTAAGATGGTGGATGCAGTAGCGATGGGTCGTAAAATATATTTCAATCTTAAAAAGGCCATTCAGTATATAATATCTATTCATATCCCCATCATTTTAACAGTTGCACTACCCCTGATTTTGGGTTGGATCTACCCCGTGATTTTCACCCCAATTCATGTTATCTTTTTGGAATTAATAATGGGGCCAACCTGCTCTATTATCTATGAAAATGAGCCGCTTGAAAAGAACGAATTAAAAAAGCCTCCGCGATCTATGGAATTAACATTTTTGAGATGGAAAGAGCTTTCAAGAAGCGTGCTACAAGGCTTGGTCATTACAGCAGGCTGCTTGTTTATTTACCAGTTCTCTATTCAAAACTCCTATGGGGAAACAATTACAAGGACCATGGTTTTTAGCAGCCTAATCTTTGCCAACATTTTTCTAACACTTGTGAACAGGTCATTTTATTTTTCGGTTTGGAGCACTTTCCGAAACAAAAATCCTTTAATATGGGTAATCATTGCAATCAGTTTTGCTTTGTTGTTGATTATTATCTATCAGCCTGGGGTAGCTTCCTTATTTAAGGTAGGTCCATTATCCTTCTATCAGTTCATAATTTCAGTGGTAGTTGGATTTGTCAGCGTTATCTGGTTTGAAATTTATAAGTGGTTTATCCGGTTAAGGGGATTATAATAGAGAGTTTTAGCTGATAATTGTCACGTGTAAATGAAAGCCTAAGCTTTAATTTTATGCTCAATAATCTGTGGAATTATCGTTTTTAACATGAAAAATAAGACTTCAAAGCTCCCTTTCTTAACCGAGGAAAGAAAATTTTTGTCGGGCCCAAGATCACGGCTCAGGAATTTGTTGTTTACTATAAAGGTAGCCTGGAATTTTATTAAAGCATTTAGAAAAATGCATCCTTTGGGTCCTTGTGTAACCGTTTTTGGATCGGCAAGATTTAAAGAAACCAGTTACTATTACCTCAAAGCTGTGGAAATTGGAGAAGCATTGGCCAATTTAGGTTTTACGGTAATGACTGGTGGTGGTCCCGGGATTATGGAGGCTGCAAATAAAGGCGCTTTTCAGGCAGGAGGAAACTCTGTTGGCTGTAATATTGTCCTTCAGGAAGAACAGGCTCCTAATCCCTATCTTTATAAACAAATCACTATTCCTTATTTTTTTGTAAGAAAGGTTTTACTTATAAAATATTCCTATGCTTTTATAGTAATGCCGGGTGGAGTGGGCACCTTAGATGAATTTTTTGAATCGCTTTTATTGATACAAACAAAGATGATCAACCGGTTTCCGGTGGTGCTTTTTGGAAAGGAATATCATAAGGACCTGATCACCCATATTAACAAGATGCACGAAAATAAAAATATTGATGAAGCAGATATTCAAAACCTTCTTGTAACCGACTCTGTTGAAGAAATGACCGAATATCTTAAGGAACATTCAATAATCAAGTATAAGTTGATTAAATCTTATAATAAACCCAAATGGTGGGTGGGAGGCCGATTTTAATTTTACTGAGTTCTAAAACCTAATTTTGTTTTTAGAAGCGGCACCTCCCATTTTATCATTTCTTTTAAGAATTCATCTATTTTTTCAGTAACCAATATTTCTGTAACCTGAATAGGTGTATAGGTGCCTAATTCTATAAGGTCATCGTCCAGAGCATTCCAATTTTCGATGATAGGAAATACAATAAAAATCTCCAGGTCTCCATTATACATTTGGGAAAACACAAGGGAACCTCCTTTTAAAAATTGAAAAGCGGGGATAAGATTTGTTTTTTCAATCATTTCCGGTGGAAAAGAATCAAAGGTGATATTAACTGCTTCATTGGTATGGATCCAGTTTAATTCCTGCACCCTCCATCCAATATTATAGGTTTTCTCGGCATCCTTTAAAACTTTGGTAATTAAAAATTTGATCTGTGTATTCCATAGAATACGCTTTTCTACCACTGTATTTATAGAGTTTTTATACTCATTTACACGCTCTTCAAGATGTTCTATTTTCATATTTAAATACTTATTGTTTGTTTCGACAAATAATTATCGCTCAATTTTTTGAAAGTTTAGTACCTTATGGAATCTTCCATTTTATTTAAACGCTGTTCACGCCTTTCCTGTTTTCTGAAATAACCCCGGAATAAAAAACTTTGTTTAACCGCTTCCATGATTTCGTCGAATTTCTCACTACCCTCTTCTGTATTCCGGATAGCACTATCAAGATTATTTACAAAAGTGGTGTCCTGCATCAAAAAATTAATAGCTCCTTCCCCATCTCTTAAATTCAAGGAGAATTCAGTTAAATTTCTGGATATGGAATCAATTTCCCGGGAAGATAATTCCAGATTGTTTATAATGTTTTTTATTTTTCCTTTAGAAACTGTATCACTTAAAAGCAATCCTGCCACACTTTCCTGATAGTTAACTTGAGATAGAATGTTGTTAAGCTTATTAATAGACCTTGAAGCAGCCTTGCTTGTTCTTTGCAGATTTGCGATACTCAGCTTTATGTCGGTCACCAATTCATCATCCTTAAGCAGCGTACCAAGAAGGCCTTCGCCGTTATTTATTGCATTTGTTATTTTCAATAGGTCGGCAGTTAGCAAAGCTGCATTTTCATTGGTAGTATTAAGGGTGGTTAGCATATCTACCGTAGCGATCTTACTAATAGATTCTATAGTATCTCCCGATTTCACAACCTCATTTTCCTTATTATCACCCGGTAAGATGTTAACGATCATACTTCCCACTAATCCATCCGAGCCTATAGTGGCAAGGGAGTTTTTCCTTATAAGGCTTGCCGTTCTCATCTCAATGACCATATTAACATTTATGGCGGTATCATTAAGGATTGTGATCTCCTTTACAGTTCCCACATTTACTCCTGCAAATCGTACATTATTTCCCAATTGAAGCCCTGATACATTTTTAAAAACAGAGTTTATTCTTATGTTTTCCCCAAAAAGATTCTGTTTGCTCCCTATAAAATAAACCCCAAGTGAAAAGAGGATTATTCCTATAACTACAAATATGCCTAAGAGCACATTTTGTGATGTATTCTTTCTCATAATAGAATTATTTAAAAAAGGCTTTTGTCTTTGGATCTTCAGAACTGGACAATTCCTGAAAGGTTCCTTCCACATAATTTATTCCATCCAGCAAAAGGATCATCCGGTTCGATATAACCCTTGCGCAATCCACATCGTGCGTGATTATTAGCGATGAGGTATTGTATTTTTCCTGAATTGTCTTCATCAGTTCTATAATTTCTTTGGAAGTTATAGGGTCCAGTCCGGTTGTAGGTTCATCGTATAAAATTATCTTAGGCTTCAGTATTAATGCCCTGGCTAAAGCTATTCGCCGTTGCATTCCTCCGGAAAGTTCTTCCGGCATGAGATCAACTGTATGCTCCAATCCAACATTTTTAAGGGCTTCCATCACCAACTCATCTGTGTTTTTTAAATCGAACTTATCAGTATGCCGCCTAAGAGGAAATTCCAGATTTTCCCGAACGGTCATCGAATCATAAAGCGCGCTGCCCTGGAATAAAAAACCTATTTCTGTACGCAATTCATCCATTTCCTGCCGGTCTAATTTCGAAATATCCTTCCCGAGAATCTTAATGTTTCCGCTATCCGGCTCCAACAGTCCAACCATGCATTTTATCATGACCGATTTCCCAGAACCTGATTTCCCCATCATTACAAGGTTTTCTCCTTCATACAAAACAAGGTTAAAACCATTTAAAACCTTTAGATCACCAAACCCTTTGTAAAGATCTTTTATTTCAAGTACTGCTTTACGCGTGATATGGGAAGTGTTTTTTTTCATTTATTTTTTATTGGCTTCCCCATAACTATGGGGAGTAATTCGCATATTTTCATTGGTGTTTGCATCGGGTTTATGGTATGCCCATTTCATAGATCTCCAGCCTTGTTAATAGAAAATATCGGCAATAAAAACTGCGATAAAATCGATAATAAACAATAACATAGAGGTATAAACTACAGCAGAATTAGAAGCTTCTCCAACTCCGGCAGTACCTTTCTTGCTGTTATATCCTTTAAAACATCCAACCAGGCCAATTGCAAATCCGAAGAAAAAGGTCTTGATAGTTGCAGGGAGCAAGTCTGTGTATTCCAGGGCATCAAAAACCTGGTTGAAATAAAGTTGAAAGGAAACGCCTCCTTTGATGTTTTCAATGAGCGCCGATCCTATTAAAGCGATAAAATCTCCAAAAATAACCAGTACCGGAAGCATAAGAGTGGCGGCCAAAACCCGGGTAACCACTAAAAATTTGAACGGATTAGTGCCTGAAACTTCCATGGCATCAATTTGTTCCGTTACCCTCATGGAACCAAGTTCAGCCCCAATTCCAGAGCCAATGCGTCCAGCACATATCAGGGCAATAATCACAGGCCCAATTTCCCTTACTATAGAAATGCTTATCATGGAAGGCATCCAGGCAACCGCACCAAATTCCAGCAAGGTTGGACGGGACTGAAGGGTAAAGACCAAGCCTAAAATAAATCCCGTTACTCCAACCAGCAAAAGTGATTTATTACCCATATTGTAACACTGGTTCATCAATTCCCGAAATTCAAAAGGAGTAGAAAAAACTTCCCTGAAATATCTGCCGGCAAATCGTGAGAGTGCTCCTACCTCTTCAAAAAAGGATCTTAAATTTGAATAAAAATTTAAAGATTTACTCATCGTGGTCCCCGGTTAATAAATAATCAAAGCTATATAAGTTCGTTAAGTGTTGAAATGATTAATGTCATATCCTTATCTCTGAAAAATTCATACTAAAAATTTAAAGCTTCGTCCAGGTGCCGTCTTATTCGTAATTAAACTGAAACAATAAGGAAATACTTAATCGTTTGTATTAAATTAATCAATAATTTTCAATTTATTACCCTAAATCAGGCTGTAATAATTATTAATAATCTAAAATTGGTATTTATGAACAAAAACTTTATTTTTTTCATGATGTCTTTCATTTTTCTTTTTTCCTGTAAAAAGGAAGAGAAGAAAGAGGAAAAAAGGGAAATCGGAACCTATTCCATAGCGCAGTTTATGGACAATGAAACTGTATTTGGAGATAGTTTTTCTCAGGATAATTCAAAGCTTCTGGTAACCAGTAACCGGTCCGGAATATTTAATATTTACACGGTTCCTGTTACCGGTGGAGAATTTAAGTCCATTACGGACTCAGACAGTTCTTCCGTTTATTCAATTTCCTATTTTCCTGAAGATGATCGTATTTTATTCCGGATGGATAATAATGGGGATGAGATCTTTAAACTGTTTGTAAAAAATGGCGACAGCATTCATCGCCTTACTCCGGCTGAAAATGCCCGAGCCATATTTTACACCTGGGCAAAAGATGATAAAAGCTTTTACTACGCAAGCAATCAAAGAGATAATCGTTTTATGGATCTCTATGAAATGGATATAGCCACCTTTACGCCTAAGCTGGTCTATGAAAATAATGATGGATATGAAGTTTCAGCAATATCCAATGAAGGGAGTTTTCTGGCACTGTCTAAAGCATTAAATACAAATGATTCTGATTTGTATTTATACAACCTGAAAGATAAAGATCTCACCAAAATCAATCAGGAGCAAAGCGGCAATGCTGCTCAGGATTTTTCAGAAGATGATAGCTTTCTTTATTATTCCACTGATGCGGGCAGCGAGTTTTCTTATTTGATGTCATATGATATCGCAAATAAAACTTCAGAAAAAGTATTGGAGAAGGAATGGGATATCATGGGGATGGGATTTTCAAAAAATGGGAAATATCGTATTGTTTATGTTAATGAAGATGCCGTAAATGTAGTAGAAGTTCAGGATACAGAAACCGGTGAGAATTTGGAACTTCCCGATTTTGAAAATGAATTTATTACTGGGATAGGATTTTCAAGAGATGAAAAAATGGCGGTCCTCAATGTTGGAGGCTCCCATACTCCTACAAACTTGTATGTTTACAACTTGGAAACAAAAGAAGTCAGGAAACTAACTGATGTTCTTAATGAAGAAATTGAACAGGATGATCTGGTAAAAGCAGAGATTATACGCTATGATTCTTTTGACGGCCTAGAAATCCCGGCGGTGTATTACAAACCTTTAAATGCTTCCGAGGCGAATAAAGTTCCTGCCCTTGTGTGGGTGCATGGAGGGCCCGGTGGACAATCCAGGCAAAATTTCAGTTCATTTATTCAATACCTGGTAAATCATGGATATGCTGTGCTGGCGGTAAACAACAGGGGGAGCAGTGGTTATGGGAAAACTTTCTATCAATTGGATGATCAAAAACATGGGGAAGAAGATCTTAAGGATGTTATAGAAGGAAAAAACTGGCTTGCCAAACAAACGTATGTCGATGGAGAAAGAATTGGGATTATAGGAGGTTCCTATGGAGGGTTTATGACTATGGCGGCACTTACTTTTGCTCCCGATGAATTTGATGCCGGGGTAAATTTATTTGGAGTTACCAACTGGATCCGTACTTTAAAAAGTATTCCACCCTGGTGGGAATCTTTTAAAGATGCATTATATCTTGAAATGGGTGATCCATATTCCCAGGATAGTATTCGTTTAAAAAAGATCTCTCCATTGTTCCATACAGAAAAAGTGACCAAGCCTTTATTGGTATTGCAAGGTTCACAAGACCCAAGGGTTCTTAAAGTAGAATCTGATGAGATCGTTGAAGGGGTTCAAAAAAGCGGGGTGCCGGTAGAATATGTCTTGTTTGAGGACGAAGGTCATGGTTTTGTTAAAAAAGAGAACCAGATAGAAGCCTATGAGAGAACTTTGGAATTTTTGGATAAGTATTTGAAAGGCGAAGAAAAAAATCCGGCAGATTCCGGAGCAAATCCGGCAAAAAGAATAAAAGTTTCTACGGAAAAGGAATAAGAAAACCTTGGGAAATCAAGCAGGGAGCGGGTTTCTTAATATTTTTTCGGTAATGTATTTTGTATCATAAAATCACATACATTTGTCGAATAAAACAAATAATATTTATTTAAAATGAAAAAATCATTTTTGACTCTTGCTGCAATCGCTTTAGTATTTAGTTTTACTTCTTGTAAGGAAACTACAGTTGAAAAAACTGAAGATACAGAAGTTAATTTCATGGAAACTGAAACCGAAACTCCGGTTGAAGTAATTGAAGAAGCTCCTATTGAAGAAGTAGATGTGGATTCTGCCAGTACTGAAGAGGCTCAAGTACAATAAATTAAAATAGGACTGCTGCAGTAATTGTCTAATTAACTGCAAAATTCTATCAGGTATTTTAACCCGATCTTTTTAAAAGGTCGGGTTTTTAGTTTTTAATCCCTAATTAAGGGTTTAACCTGCCAGCCGGATACGCTCCCCGAGGCCTGCATCGATTTTTAAAAAGTGTTTTCCTCCCGATTATATTGTGACTTAGCTTGTGGACTCCACGAGGTTTTTGATTTTTACAGCAGTTAAAGGGAAAAGCAAATAGTTGGTTTTTCTTAAGTATCCTGAAAAAAAGCTCAAAAAAAACCCGCATCATTTTTAAATGACACGGGTTTTCACTCTAAATTTTAATGTTGCTTTTTACATCTTTTCGGGAACAGGAAAGCCTCTGTCCCGCATTAAAGCATCAATTGTGGCATCCCTTCCACGGAATTGACGGTACGCTTCTGCAGGATCCATGGAGTTTCTTGGGGCGAAAAGAAATTTAACCAATCGCGCAGCAACCTCTTTATCGTAGAATCCACCGGGAGCTTCTTCAAATGCTTCTGCAGCATCGGAAGTTAAAACATCGGCCCATAAATATCCATAATATCCGGTGGCGTAGCCTTCTCCGGAAAATACATGTCCAAAATGCGGAGAGCGGTGACGCATCACAATTTCATCTGGCATATTTAGTTTGTCCAGGGTTTCTTTTTCAAATGTTTCAGGATTGATAAGTTCAGGATCTGTGGTGTGATATTTCATATCCATCAATGCTGAAGCTAAAAATTCGGTTGTTGAAAATCCCTGATTGAACGTGGAAGCTTTTTTGATCTTTTCCACCAATTCTGCCGGGATAGGTTCTCCGGTTTCATGATGAAGGAGGAACCTGTTTATAACTTCATCTGTAGATAACCAACGCTCTAATAACTGCGATTGAAACTCGGTATAATCACGAACACCTCCATTAAGAGTTGGGTATTTCACATTGGAAGAAAAGAAATGAAGCGCATGTCCAAATTCGTGGAAAAAGGTCGTTGCGTCATCCCAGGAGATCAATGCCGGCTCCCCGGGTGCCGGTTTTACAAAATTTGAATTGTTGGACCCCAATACATTTTCTTTTCCTTCAAAAGTAGTATGACTTCTGTACGTGGTAGCCCAGGCTCCAGATCTTTTTCCTTGTCTTGCAAAAGGATCCAGGTACCATAAACCTATGTTTTCTCCGGTTGTTTTATCGGTTACTTCCCAAACATTTACATCTTCATGAAAAACCGGTACAGATCCTGCCGGAACCGGTTCGAACTTATAATTGAAAAGTTCTCCTGCGGTGAAAAATAAAGCTTGGGTAAGATTTTCCAACTGCAGATATTGTTTTACTTCATCTGAATCAAGATCATATTTTTCTTTTCTTACTTTTTCGGCATAATAGCGGTAATCCCATGGCTTTATGCTGATGTTTTTTCCTTGGGCATTCGCAACCTTTTGCATATCCTCAACCTCCTGATCTACTCTGGCAAGGGCAGCAGGCCAAACGGCCTCCATAAGTTCCATGGCATTTTCAGGATTTTTAGCCATACGGTTTTGTAAGCGCCACTGGGCATAATTTTCATACCCCATTAATGCTACGCGCTCATTACGCAATTTCAGAATTTCAGAAATTATTTTATTGTTATCAAACTCATCTTTATTATCTCCACGTGAATAATAATTCTTCCAAACCTTTTCCCGTAATTCTCTTTCATCAGAATATGTTAGGAAAGGATCCATGGAAGATCTGGTGTTGGTGATGGCAAATTTCCCTTCATTTCCACGATCGGTTGCAGCTTTGGCCGATGCTTTTACATAGGATTCCGGCAATCCATCCAACTGATTCTTTTCAAGGTAAACCACATAGCCTTCTTCATCTGCAAGAATATTACTTGAAAATTTAGTGTAGAGACTGGAAAGTTCCATGTTTATTGCGGCATAGCGTTTTTTGGCTTCGGCATCCAAACCGGCTCCTTCCATCGCAAAATTTTCATAAATCAATTGAACCACCCGTTGCTGATCTGCTTCCAACGGATTTTGCTGGGAGCTGTTGTAAATGGTTTTAATACGTTCAAAAAGTGCTTTGTTCTGAGAGATCTTAGAAGAATATTCGGAAATTTTTGGAGCCAAAACCGATTGAAGTTCCCGGAATTCGGGAGAAGATACATTGCTGCTCCAAATGCCATAATAGGTAAATACTCTGTCCAGAGGTTTTCCGGCTTTCTCCATGGCAACAATGGTATTCTCAAAAGTAGGAGCTTCCTTGTTACTGGCAATTTGATCTATTTCAAGCAAATGCAGCTCCATGGCTTTTTCCATGGCAGGCTGTAATTTATCCAGTTGCATTTTATCAAAAGCAGGAACTCCTCCATAGGGCCCTTCCCATTCTTTAAGTAAAATGGCATCCTGTACATTTTGTTCTTTCATTTCTGTTTTTTGTTGTTTTTCCTGGGCATTTGTTTGCAAAAATGGGGAAGTTCCCAAAGCAAGCAGTACCATTAAGCCTATTGATTTCTCTTTGTAATTCATTCTTTTAGTATTTAAAATATATGTTTTTAGTTTTTAAGATTTCTTATTTCCTGGCATTATTTTTTTGAAGACTTTATTACAAGTGCAAAAATTTATCCAAAATTTATAAATTTTTTCAGCAATAAGCAGTTGTATCAAAATTTATAGAATTAAGCTGAAAATAGTGTGGAAATTTGCACTGTTATATTCTTACTAAATTTAGATTTGAAAGATACAACATATTGATTATATAATTTGAAATTGTTGTCCTGTAAACCTTTTTGTTAGCGCTGAAACCTACCTAAATTGGGCATTCCAAAAAGATATATAAAAACAAACCTTGCTTTTATATATCTTTTAAATTATACTGATAATTAAAGTGTGCTAAAAAAAATGATTGATAACCAAATGTTTATCAGTTATTTGAAAAAAAGTCTTTGTTCTTGATTCTTGCAGTTACGCCAAAGGCGGAACGATATTGATTCTTTAAAGGGCATTAGGGTTTCATAAACTAAAAGTAGTTACACGTACAACCTCTCCAGGCTTTAAAGGATCCAGCATTTCATTGCCAATGCGTATTCTTACCAGCCGAAGCGTTGGAAAACCAACTGCAGCGGTCATCTTTTTAACCTGTCTGAATTTCCCTTCGGTTAAAGTAATAGAAACCCAGCTTGTTGGTCCGTGCCTGTCATCCCGTATCTTTTTGCCGCGTTCAGGAAAATCGGGTGGACCCGCTAATCTATATGCGTGGCAATTTTTAGTGAGATACTTCTCACCGCCAATCCCAATCTCAACACCTTTTTTTAAGCGTTCAACGGCCTCTAGACTTATGGCTCCATCAACCTGAACATAATATTCCTTTTCTGTTTTTTTACTGCGAACTGTTTCACTCATTTGTCCATCGGTAGTTAGCAACAGCAGTCCTTCCGAGTCTTCATCCAGCCTGCCTATTGCCATAGTACCTTCCGGAAAATCAAACAATTCCCCAAGTCTCTTTTTATTTTTTCGGGTGGTTTGATTATTTTCAAACTGACTTAAATATCCGTAAGGTTTATATAGCTTGAAATGCTGAAAATCGGGCATTGCTCAAAAATTAAGTGAAAAAGCGAAATTAAGAATTTTCAGGTGTATTTGTACCCTGAAAGTTCCAAACATCCCTATAATCGTCTATTCAGGCGGATTTGCCCCAAGGTTTCTGATTCAAATCGCTATGAAGCCTGTTTATTTCTTGTGGAAATCCTGAAAGGGGCATAAAGCGAACAAAATCCTACAAAACTTATTGGTTTAGAAATGACATCCTTCTGCTGAATAATACAATCCTGTTTTTTTTATTTTGGAGGGTAATCCCCTATACTATAGGTATCTATATTGATCTATCTTTAAGTTAATCTTTAGAAATCTTTAGAGGTCACTTCCCTACAAAACATTATTAATAATCGTCCCCTCCCTTATTCGATTGTAAAAATTTTCCATTTATGGTTCTCTAACGGGACGCGAACAAGAATTTATTAACCAATTTAAATATTTAATTATGAGTAATTTCAGAATTTGTTTGGCAGGGATTGCAGTTTTTGTAATGCTATTTACTTCCTGTAGTAAGGAAGATGGAAACTTATTACAGGATCAGAAGGCGGAAAAAGCTACCCTTTCCTTCGGGGCTATTTTAAATGATCTTGCAAACACCCGTTCATCTTCAAAACAATCTCTTGATGATCTTCCTGAATGGTCAGATGAAGATCCGTTTTATGTTATGATTATTCTTTCCCAGGACGGCAGTAATGTTGTAGGATCTGTGGAAGCCCCCTTCAGGGTCAACCTTGCATCAAACCAAATCTTTACAGTGGAAGCTCCTGAGTTGGAATTAGATCCCGGAGAGTATTCCCTGGATTATTTTGCTGTTTATAGTGAGGCAGGAGAATTAATTTGGCTGGCTCCCAGCGGTGGCATATTTGAAGAGTATTTCGATAACCCCATGCCAATGTTAATTGACCTAAATGCCGGAGTTAAGAAATATATTGAGGTTTCAGTATTGTGTTTTGATGACAGGTTCGTAAATGAATATGGTTATCTGTTTTTTGATCTTGTTACTACTCAGGCTATAGAATTCTGTGTTTTTGGGAACTACTGTGATGAAACAGGAAGACATTATCCAGCTGAATTTAGTGTAAGTGTATGGAACTACAGCAATGGAGCTCAGGGAGCTCTTTTACATAGCAACCTTTCCAATACTGTAGAATTAAATGATGACGGGGATTATGCAGGTACTACAGTTTGTATGGCATTGCCAGATACTGCCGGCCTGAATGAATACTACTTCGAGATTACAATACGGAATTCTGATGCCTATGGGGCAGTAACAGAAGAAGTAATTCGCTCTGGAGTTATTTCAGATGATGATGTGAGGGCTCTTTTTGACGGCGACGATAATACCGATTACTTCCATTTTAGACATGGAGCTTGTAATCTTGACGATTCTCCCAACCTTTTTCAAGAAGGTGGTGGAAACGGTGGAGAACCGGGAGAATGTAACCCTAACGATCCCAATGCCGATTGTGACAATGATGGGGTGAGGAACGAATTGGACCAATGTCCAGGGACACCTCCGGGAACAGATGTTGATGAAGTTGGATGTGAAGCTATTACAGTACCCGGAAGAGACGTAGTGGTATTTAATGATATTAATATTTTTGACAACGACGCAATGGCAGATTTGGATAATGTACGGCTTGTCCAAAACCTGGTTACCTATACCACTTCAGGGTCGCGTAACAATGGGGATGTTGTTATGATGGATAGGGGACGAGATGCCAGATGCTTTTCAAATACAGAGTGCAATAATAATGGTTGGTCTACAATGCGTGATGTGATTACCGATGAAGGTTATACCATTTCAGACGTATTTTCTACTGCCGGATCACTTACAAATATTCCATCTAATGTGAAAGTAGTGTTCCTTGTAATGCCTACACAGGTCTATACTGTAGAAGAAATTAATACTTTCAAATCCTTTGCAGCACAGGGCGGAAGAATCATCATTATGGGAGAACACAGTTTCTTTTATCTGCATATAGATGTGCAAAACCAATTTCTTTTAAATATGGGCGCAGTTTTACACAATACTGGTGGTGCTCTGGATTGTAATTATACAACGATACCTAATACGTCTAACAGGGTTCATCCTATAATGGAAGGTATTGATGAGCTTACAATAGCTTGTGCATCTGTAATAGAGCCCGGGCCAAACGACTTCCCGTTATTTTATGATACGACAAACACTCATGTTTTGGCAGGGGTAGCCAAAATCGATTCAACTCCTATTAGTGAATTGAAATCGCAGATTGATTCTAAACGAGGACAGTCACCAACGGAAGAAATTCCTAATCCTTCCTCATCAACGGGGTTTTAATAGTTGTGTTTAATTAATGTTAGAGTGGTGGAAATCGTCCTGTAAGGGGCGATTTCCTTTTTTTAATTCAATCTAAAGCTTTCTTTTCCACCACCATCTTCGGTGGCACATCATCCGAGCTATTCTTTTCCAATACGTGTTCGAACAAGGCTTAATGTTGGAAAACTTATTATATCATTCAATTTCCCAGGTCTTTTTTTTTGCTTTCGGGTGGTTTGATTATTTTCAAACTGACTTAAATATCCGTAAGTTTTAAATAGCTTGAAATGATGAAAATAGGGCTATGCTTAAATATTAAATGAAAAAGGGATATTTTGGAATATTCAGAGGTATTTGTACCCTGAAAATTCCAAAACATCCCTATAATTCCTTGTTGAAGGCTTAACCCGGCTGGCAGATGGGCAGATTCCCAAGAGCCCTGGTCGTATAATGCAGGCAGGCTTGAATCCAATTTTTAAAAGTGTTTTTCTTCAGAAACCTCTCCACATGCCTTGTGGACTTGCCCCAAGGTTTCTATTTCAAATCGCTATGAAGCCTGTTTATTTCTTGTGGAAATTCTGAAAGGAGCATAAAGCGGACAAAATCCTACAAAACTTGTTAGAATAAAAATGCCGGCTAAAATTAGCAGAATTATAGCAGCCGTTCCTGAAATTGTATTTGTAAAATACAAAATAGCGACTACTACCGCTAAAAGAATCCTCAGGATTCTGTCAGCTTTTCCCATGTTTTTTTTCATTTTTTTCTGTTATTAAGTTATGTTTTATAAAGAATTAAGGCTCGATAATTACCTTGATGGCCTTTTCTTTTCCTGCATTGCCAAAAACTTCATAGGCCTCGAGTATGTTTTCAAGTTTAAAATGATGGGTGATTAGTTGGGCCGGTTTTAATTTCCCCGATGAAACCGTTTTTAAAAGCATAGGAGTTGTGTTGGTGTTTACCAGTCCTGTGGTTAATGTAATGTTTTTGATCCAAAGGTCCTGGATTTGAAATTCCACAGGTTTGCCATGAACCCCCACATTGGCAATATGCCCACCGGGGCGAACGATCTTTTGGCAAATATCAAAAGTCTCCGGAACTCCCACAGCTTCAATCGCTACATCAACACCATCTTTGGTTTCAGATAAAATCTTTTTTACTGCATCTTCCTTCGAGGTGTTAATGACATCTGTAGCTCCAAATTTTTTGGACATTTTCAACCGGTTTTCATCGATATCGATCATATATATCTTAGC